>PLTL01000303.1 GCA_003164475.1 Candidatus Dormiibacterota bacterium
CCGGTGCTTGGTCCCAGCCATGGTGACTATCTTGAGCCTGAGAAGGCTGAGGGCGACAAGCACTTTTTGCGGCGGGTCGGTGCTTCCCACTTCGAGTAGCGTCTGCAGCACCGTGAGGCGGTCCGGTGCTGCTCCGAGCGCCGCTGCGGCACGGCTCGTCGGGCGAGCGGCATACTGCCGTGCCGCCTTCTTTGACGTCCAGGCTTGGAGCATCTCGAAAGTAGGTCCGAGGCCCTCCAGCGTGGCTCTGGCCTCAGTTGGTCCGGTTGCCCCTTCGACCCTCCGGGCGGCCTCATCCAGCCTGGCGGCAAGTCCGACCGCCTCACGGTCCCAACCGAGGCGGGGACCGAGCCTGTGCCGGGCGGCTTCGATCTCGTACAGCGCCTCCGCCTTGTCCCCGGCGAAGTCAATGGCTTCTGCGACGGTTGTGACCATCGATGTCCCGCCGACCGTCGGCGGCGGCTGGACGATCCCGGTAGTCCGGCAGTACTCGCCGATCGCCTCCGCTGTAGTCGCCCCCCATGTCGAGGCGACAAGGAGATAGTCGAGGCCCGTCTGAATCGCCGCGTCATTGCCATCGAGACCGAACCCGGTGCGGCCGATGGCCGCCAGAGCAATCCCGGTGTCTGGATGAAGCTCGGCTCCCCGTTCTGTGAGGAAGCGCTCCGGCAGCTGAATGGTGAGGAGCTTGGATTGCGCCGATGACAACTTGTCGATCGTCGGGGCAAGACGCGGGAGATCGAGCGGGGCGATGGCTCCAGGCTCGTGGATCGCCTGGCCGGCCCTTGTCGCCTCTTCGACGTCACAGAGTCCATCTGTGCGAAGCACGACGCAACGCCGGAGATAGGTCTCGCCAATGACGTCCTCGATGTCGGACGCGTTACACGTGACCATCACGAGCGGGCGGAGGTCGATGAGACTGCCCTCCATGTCGAGCCGGGCGTCTCCCTGCAACATCCGCCGTCCGCTGCGCCTCGTGGCCTCGTCCGCCTTGTCCAGCTCGTCGATGCACACGACCGATCGCTTGAGGACCGCCGCTGGCTCGAAGGACCATCCCCCACCGGGATTCGCCTGGCGCCTTCCAAGGAGGTCGCCGGAGCTGCGGTCCGACGCGAGGAGGATCGTCTCGGGCTCCACCTGTCCGAAGAGGGCGCCGACGACGTAGCCGAGCGACGTCTTGAGCGTGCGGGTGCGTTTCGAGAAGGCGAGGAACCCGGGCCAGCCTGAGGCGTAGGTGCCCGTAAGAGCCTGCTTCGCTATAGCCACCGAAACTGCCAGCCGGACAAAAGCTCGGTGCTCTTCACGTGGGAGGAGAGACAGCGTATCGCCGAGATTCCCTATGGGCATAAGCGACAGGCCAGTGGCGGTGCCCTCTACGGTGAGAGCCCACTGGCCCGCTTCCTGAGTGACAAGGCCGCCGAGACGGTCGCAGACTCGGCGCACCGACCGTGAAGCTAGGTTCGTTTGTGCTGCAAGCTCGGCGGTTGCAAGGGCACCATATTGTCGTAGAGCGTCGAGAACAGCCTGCTCACTCGCTTGTCCGCGCTCGGTGGAGCGGGTGACGAGATTGCTGCTCACGCCGCTGTCCGCCTATCGGTCCCCACCGCTGTCCTCTCGCTGTTCCGTGGGCCTTTGCCCATTGCCAGTATATCAATAAAAGCGCAGGTCACGCCGCTGTCCCCGAATGTCCGCACCGTCCGCTATGCATGCGAACACGCAGCCGGGAAGGGGTATCAGAGCGCTCGGACATGCTGCCGTGGACCGACCCGGGGATTGGCGGTCCCCGGGTCGTCGCTTTCAGGTGTTGAGAGGCTGGATGTCTTCCAGTGACGGCACGCTCGGAGCTGTCGGAGGAACCGGGGGATTGACGACGACCGCGGATGATGTTGGCGTCGGCATAGCCGGACGTTTCGGGATAGCGGCCACTGCGATCGCGAGCATCGTCATGGCGAGGGTCCATGCGATCCAAGCATCGATGCCGAGGCGCACGTAGTTCCAAGTCGTGCCGGTGTAGGAGGAGGGTGCAGGCCCGAGGTCGTAGCCACTCCCTGCAGTCAGGTTGTTGGCTTGTGCAACCGCCGTGCTGACGACTTCGACGCAGTCGTTGGTCGGAATGCTTGACCAATAGGACACGCCGGAAGGACCTGGGTTGATCTGAACACTGTCGCCCGAATAGTGCTGAGGGGAGACTCCGGCGCAAGAGCGGCCCGGCAACGTGTGCACGAGGATTACGACCCCCGCGACGACGAACAGGGCGAAGAGGATCGCGGCAAAGATGCCGAACACCCGATGAGTCATTGCGCGAGCCTCACGTTATGTGTATCGGCATGTTGAGCAGCGAACTCAATCTCCGCGCCTGCTAGAGCGGCAAGCCTTGCCCANNGATCTCGGCAAGCGGCACGGTCCGGAGCCTCGGCAGGATCTCCCGCCGGAACAGCTCGGGGTCGTGGACCGTGCCGGGATTTGCCTTGTCCCACTCCACCAGTGCTCGCTTGCGGGCGGCAATAGCGGCGCCGCGGCGACCCCTGATCTCGGGCGCCTGTGCGGGGTCGGCGGCGATGCACGCCTCGCAGCGGACATGGCGAGGGTTCGTGACAGCGCCACCGCAGTCGGGACAGGCCCAGAGCGAAAGCACCACCCGTCCGGAGGCCGGCCGCTGCCGGGCAGTAGTCGAGAGAGCAGCCTGTCGTACAGCCGCCTTGCGAGCCTTCACTACGGCCTGAGCGTCCCGGACGTTGCGACCCGTGAGAGGAGTGGTCGGGTGGTATTTGCCGGCCATGACCGCCCCGAGGACATGGGCGACATGCTCGGCGATCGGTGCGAGTCCCTGACGCCACTCGGGGAGCGTCTCGGCCAATCTGTGGGTGAAGGGAGCACGGAGGCGGACGTGGCCATCCGAGGTCTCGACGAAGTCGGCCTTGCGGAACGTGCGCTCGGCGACAAGGTCGAGGACGAAGGCTTCGACGGCCGGCCGGATCGGCTCCATGATGTCGAGGGCGAGAGACTGGCGACCCTTCGCGTCTGCGTGGACGAGGCCGAAGCCGGGGTCGAGTCCGACCGCCTGGCAAGCGATGATCGCCTCGGCCTCGACGAGAGCGAAGAGGTAGTTCAAGATGCTGTTCACCGGTCGCTCGGCCTTGCGGTTCGAGGCCGACGAGGCGAGAACCGACCGCCTGCCTTCGAAGCAGGACCAGTGCGGCGGGACGCGGCGCCGGTCGGTCGGGGCGAAGTGCGGAGCCGTTTCTGGCCGGCCCGACCAGGCTCCGAAGTAGAGGGCGGCGCCAGTTGCTTCGAGTTGGCGGATCTCGTCGACCGTGGCCGCCTCCTCGATGGCGAGCACCAGCTCGCCGAGGGTCTCGGCCGATGCTTCGTCTCCGAAGCATCGGATCAGGACGCGGCCCTGGCCGGCCACCTTGCGCGAGATCAGCCACCGGGCGATATCGAGGCCGTAGGGCTGGTCGGGAGCGAGGGCCTGGATCCTGCGAAGCCGAGCGTCATCGGTCAGTCGAGGCGCCGAGGCGAGCTGCGGGGTCCCGTCTGGACCGAGGACGAGCACTCCGATGCCTAGGTTGCCGCACCACCGGAGGGCGTCGAGGCTGACGATGCCGGCCGCGTTGAGCACCACGAGGCGGAAGAGGCCGTGAGTTGCACGGTCGTAACGACGAAAGCGCCGGTGCGGACCGACGCCGTCGTGGACTTCGAGGGCGCCACGCTCGACGACGATTCGCACGCCGAAACCGTCGACGAGGCAGACACCGGCCGTATCGGGTCGGCTGTAGGTCTCGGCGAGCGCAGCCGTGGAATCGGCGATGTCCTCGGGAGAGAGCACAAGCGTCGGCTGCGGGGTAGTGGTGCGAGCCAGATTGGCTAGGTAGCCTCGGGTCTGCATGGGAGTTAAGCCCTCCTGTGCCGGTCCCCGGGTCGTTCATAGCGGCGCCGGGGACACCTATGTGTCAGACCGCCATTCTATGCTTGCCCCGGGAGGGGTCGCACGGCGGTGGTGCCCTAGGGGTTCTGCCCAGAACGCTTACGCGTATCTCCCTTTCTCGTCGTCTTGATCCTGTGGCAGTTGACGCAGCGAACATCGTACTTGGCTAGTCCGGCAAGGAGCAGCTCCCGGTCATAGGTCACCATCCTCCCGATGGTTGCCCTTTTTTCTGACGGGTCTCGGTGATCCAAATCGAGTGCGGCCGGGTTCTCTGCGTACCCGCAGTCAACGCATCCGTGTTCCATCTTGTAGTCGTCCACAAACTGACGGAACGCGGCGTACTTCTCGATCTGTCGTTCTCTGAGATTGGCAGCGTTCGTAAGATTCCAGGCCCGTTGTTGCTCATACCTCGGGTTGGTACTGGGTGCCCTGGGTTCTCTCGGCGCTCTTGCCGGGCGCTCTGGGAAGCTGGATCAGATGATGAATCGCAACGAGGGAAGGCGAGTGAGCGCCCGCTGTCGTTCGATCCGTTGGTTCTTGCCGAGGCCATCCCAGCCGACGATGAGCGCATGGGCGCCGTTGCGTGAATGTTCGGGGTCATCGACATCGCGTGGCCATGCATCGTCGTGTACGCCGAGCTGGGCGAGTGAGCGAATCTCTCCGACGTCCAGGCTGACCACTACGTTCTGCGGTGCACGCACCAGATCGGCGGCAGTCAGTGCGGCGGCGGCGAGCTTGCTCTTGCGGTAAACCGAGACACCGTCGTCGTCTGGTTTGAACGCGCCACTTGTCGGTCGGCGTTCCTGGGTCTTGAGATCGACGGCAATCATAGAAGGGCCACCGTCCGACAGCCGTCGGTAAACGGACTCATCGTTGGGGATCCGCAGATCGTCTTCGGAAGGAGCCGGGTCGGCCCCGCCCTCTCCCGCCACCCGTCAGCGCGCTCGGGTGAGCCGGACTGAAAGGTCCTCGATCACCCGACGCGTGCGAGCGAGGATGACGTCATCTGCGGGTGCCAGCTCCTCGTTCGTCAGGATGTCGCCACTCTCGTCCGCGACAAGAACGTGGGCATCTCCGACGGCGTCGACCTCGATCTCGACGGACTGGCCCGCGTGCCACTCCATCTGGAGGCCGCCGTCAGGCAGGGGGAAGAGCTGGGGTGGCAATGAGAGATCGCTTGCGACGGCGAAGAGCAGCCCGATCGCCGAGCCGACGGCCTCGTCAGTCAGCGGACGTGCCCGCCGCCCGTCCCATCCTGGTGCCAGCCGCAGCAGGCCATTGATCTGCTGCTCCATGTGGGTCGCCAGCCAGGTTCGACGCAGGCTGCCGTCAGGTCCGGTCACCTGGATGAGGATCTGCCGGCCGGGCTGCCCTGAGCCGCGGAGGTAGAAGTCCTCTGCTGCCCGGACGCTCGGGGAAACCGGCATCGTCTGGGGGTAGAGGGTGGAGCCAGCCGCCAGCGGCCTATCTAGGAGCTGGGTCAACGTCGCCTCTTCCACATGGTGTGCATCGTCTCCGGGGTCAGCTCAGTGAAGCTTCGGACAACATGGCTGTGTGCCTGATCCATGAATTGTAATGCGCCGTCGATGGTTTCCTCGACCGGCGCCCCTCTGACGGTGATGGTGAGGAACAGGACCGGTCGACCGTCCGGGCGCTGCGCCGGGTCGACCGCGACATACATACGAACCGGCGGGCGGCCGGTGTCAGGCACAGGGAAGACGAGGGCAGCCCGAGCCTGCTCCGGCTCGCCAAGATGGTTCGAGGTCGGTGGCTGCCAGTTGCGGAGCACGCGATCCAAGCGGCCGAGCTGATCGCCGTCTGGCTCGATTGCGTTGATGTAGGTCACCTCAGCCTGTGTGACGCCGAGGTCACCAAGTTGGCGTTCTGTTGCGAACGTGAGGACGTCGGTGAATCGACGCTCGAACACCTCGCGCACGTGGGGATAGCGGGGATAGGCGGCGTCGGGGATCGCCTGGCGCCAGTTCACAGTGAGGCGGTCGTGCTGGAGCTGTACAAGCTCAGTCTGAGATTCGTTGAGGAACCAGACCCGCGTCTGCATAGCTGGTCCAACCACGAACTGGACCTGTAACGGACCCGCAGTGAGCGCCTCCACCTGCGGGGGAATCGGCGGCTGCTCCTGGACGAGGGGATAGTCCGGGCGCCATTGTTCTCGCAGGCCGGCCAGCTCGATGGGCCGCAGTCCGAAGACCGGGCGGAACTGGACGCCGAGGGCTACCTCAACCACGGGGGGAGCATCGAACTCTGGCAGCGCGGCGTCAGACGCCGGCACTTCGGTCATCGCGCCCCCGGCAACCGGCGAGCCTTCGGGAGAATGGGTGTTACGACATCGAGGCGGTCGGCTGGATCCACCCCCCAGACGATACCGGCCGGCCGGGACGCAAGCGGGGTCTTCACGGGTCCGTCACCCCAGCCAACTTCGGTCATGTGGAGGCCAGCCTTTCTATTGCGCTGCGAATGAGGCCGCCACGTTCCGCATGCGTACCGTGAGGGATGCTGCGGGCGAGGTCGCTCAATGTGGCCCGGAGCACGCATGCTCCAGTGCCGGCGGAGCGTGCGAGGGCCTGGGCGGCGTCCTCGAAGGCGCCGGCCGTCGACGCCGAACCGGGCCTCGCGTCCCAGCT
>PLTL01000262.1 GCA_003164475.1 Candidatus Dormiibacterota bacterium
CGGGGCCCGGGATGCTTAGATCGTCCAGACTCGCCACCACCGCCGCCACGTGTTGGTCAGCACCGTACCCGTGATCCGGCCTGGGTGAGGAGCCGAAGCCGAGCAGATCCGGCACCACCAGCGGCCCGGGATCTCCCAGCTCATCGAAGGCCGACCCGAAGTAGGCGGCCGATCCCGTCAGCGGGTGAAGCAGGATGACCGGAGCGTGGCCGTAGCCGACGGTCTCCACGCTGAGGTAGGCGTGGCGACGCTGGCGCTCCGGAGGCGTCCAGCGGAGCTCACGGCGTCGCTGGACCAGCCGGGCCGCAACCGCAGCCGCACTGCCCCCTCCCACGGCCGCCGCGGTGAGCGCCGCCCGGCGGCCCCTGGCACCCCACATTCAGGCGACCCTCCGGGACTGGAAACACCCAGTCGCGAGACGGTCCCGGCGCCAGGATCGTGCAAGCTCGGTCACGTGCAGCGAATCATAGACAGCCGCGACCTCCCTCCCCTGAGGATCTGCGGCCCCAGGGGAAAGGCCCAGCCCCCGAGACGGGCACTGATCCGCGGTGCCCCGGCCCTGGGCGACAGCCCGCCTGGAGGTCCGCCCCGCTCAGGCGGGCGGGCCGTCCACGATCTTGCAGGGGATTTCAGCGTCCTCGTCCACGTGGTAGCTGGCGCAGATCCGGTGATAGCCGTCCGCGACCGTCATGGCGAAGTCACTGGGCGCGTGACCGCGGACCAGCAGGACCGGCGAGAGCAACTCCCCCTTGCGAACCTTCTTGAGGTCGCGGGCCACCTCGGGGTCCTCGGCCGGCAGAAGCTCCAGCCGGCTGGCCCGGAGCAGGTCCTTGGCCTTGCGGTGGGTCAGGGGCGCGGTCTTCAGCTTTCGCAGCACCGCCGTCAGCTCCGCCCTGGTCAGCAACAGCGAGAGATAGTCGCTGGCTGCCGGGAAGTCATGAGGATCGGGTTCGGACTTCCAGTGTTCCTTCTTGGTCAAGGGTCACCCTCCATCGGGGGACACGGCCGCCCGGCGGGCCACCGGGTCTGGCCCCCTTGGCGCAGCCTAGGGCTTGCTGCCTTCGGAGGGAACGGTCGGGACCGATTGCTCGGGAGCCGCCCGCAGCGGTGGGATCGTGCCCTGAGCCGCCGCGGCGGCACTCGGGTCCCTCCCGCCGGGACCACGGAGGAGGTAGGCGATGCCGACCGCCAGCACCGCTCCCACGGTCGGGCCGATCACATAGACCCAGTAGTTGGCGAAGTCGTGGGTGACGAAGTCCGGACCGAAGGACCGGGCCGGATTCATCGATGCCCCGCTGATGGGGCTGGCCCAGAGCCCGGCCAGGGCGATGTAGCCCGCCACCGCCAGGGCCGAGAGTGGCCCGACGTTCTGCGCGCCCGAAGCGGTGCCGAGAATGGTGCTCACCAGGCCCATGGTCAGAAGCGCCTCGAACAGCACCGCCTGCCAGCCACTTGTCCCCGGGCCGGGCTGGGTGGCTCCGAGGCCCCCAAAGTTCCCCAGGACTGCCGAAAGGAACCAGCACGCTAGGACCGCGCCCAGGAGCTGAACCAAGATGTAGCCGGGAACCCGACGCCAGGGGAAGTCCTTGCGCATGGCGAAGGCCAGGCTGACCACCGGGTTGAGGTGGGCGCCGGAGGTCTTGCCCATGAAGAGAATGATCGACATCACCATCAGGGCTGGGGCAACCACCTCGGCCGGCCGGCTCACCGCCCCGCCACTGCGCGCGGAGACCACCCCGGCCCCGGCTGCCACCACCACCAGGAGAAAGGTGCCGAACAGCTCCGCGAAGAGCCGGCGCCACTCGTAACGGGTGTCTTGGAAGTTGGCGATCCACGGGGTCACCGCCCCGATCAGGGGTCGGTACCCGGCCTGGCCCCCCGCGGCCCCGGACCCTGCGTCGGGGAACCCGCTCGAGACCTCGTCATACGGCGCCGGCTCGGGACTTCTGTTCACCATGGCAGTGGAAGTAAACGGTATCCGATGGTTGGACCGCCAGCACCCACGTGCGCCCCGCGATCGCGGGCGGGTCAGCCCGGCTGTCGTTCCACCCACGCCCCGCTTCTCTCCGACGCCAGCTGGTCGTAGGCCCGGCGGATGGCCACCAGGGCAGGCTGGCCCGGATAAGCGGTCTCGACGTCGAACTCCCAGGGCCTGCGGCCCTTGAGGAAGCCGTCCCGGCAGAGCTCGGCGAGCTGCTGCAGGTCGGCGTACTGGCGACGCAGGAAGCCGGCGTCCACCACCGCGCCGTGGCCGGGCACCACCTGCTCCGGATCCAGCGCCAGCAGCACAGCCAGCGCGTCCGGCCACTCCAGCGGGAAGGAGTCCTCGAAGGAGGGGGCAGCCCCTTCCTCCGCAAGGTCGCCGGTGAAGAGGATCCTGGCGTCCTCGATCCACACCGCCACGTCGTTGTCGGTGTGGCCCCGGCCCGGATGGACCAGCAGGATCACCCGCTCCCCGAGGTTGAGCTCCGCCCGGTCCTCGAAGACACATTCAGGCGTCACGATCTGGCTGGCCGCAACTTGCTGAGCCAGCTGGGGCTGCGCGGTCCGCAGCTCGGCGATCACGCTGCGCTGCTGTTCCGCGCCCTCCCATCTAAGGTGCTGGGCGCAGAGCCGGTGGCTCCAGATCACCCCGCCATCCAGGGCGGCGTTGCCAAAGCAGTGGTCGAAGTGGAAGTGACTATTCACCGCCCCGAGGGGAAGGTCAGTGACCGACCTGGCCTGCTCCACGATCTCGCCCCCCATCTCGGCGGAGGCGCCGGTATCGATCAGGAGCGCCAGCTCGTGACCCAACACCAGCCCGACGTTGAGCCGGAAGGGTTCCCAGCTCTGCACCAGGACCCCGGGAGCCAGCTCCTTCCATGAACACTGGGCAGCCACCGGTCTATTCTGGGCCAGACGAGGGCTCCGGGGACCGTCGGACGTCAAGGTCCGACGTCGGGAAGCGCCCTCCTCATGGCTGGCCTCACGACGGGGATCCCCCCGTCGACCTTATGCGTCTGTCGCTTCCGAGGCAGTGCTTGGGGTCGACGCATCGCCTCGCCACCCTGCGGGCCAGACTGGTAACCCGCCAGGCGCACGCGACCCGGGCCAGACACTTCCAGAGCGCCTGTGGCCGCCGCCTCGGGCCCAGGCTGCCAGGCGCGCTGGCGACCAGACCCACCTCTCCCTGCGGTCACTCGCCTCGCCGTTATCCTGTCCCTTGTGACCGATGCAGCCGGCGCCCATGCGGGGCCCGACGTCGAGCTGACCGCCACCTTCGAGGTGACCGGCTGGGAGGAGATCCCCTACGACGAGCCGGCGCAGGGGCCCAAGCTCAGCCGGGTTACGGTGCACAAGCAGTTCCGCGGCGCGCTCGAGGGGGAGAGCACTGCTGAGCTTCTCACCGCCGTGGCCGCGTCCGGCCGTGGGTACGTGGCGTCCGAAGGCTTCAGTGGCACCGTGGACGGTCGCCGGGGCACGGTGGTCTTCCAACACGGAGGTCTCGACGACGGCCGAGACTCATCCACCTTCGGGCAGATCGTTCCTGGGTCCGGGACCGGTGAGCTGGAAGGGCTGGCGGGACAGATCACCTACCAGCACGACGAGTCGGGAGCCAGGGTGACTCTGAGACTGAGGACGACCCTGGACTACCCCGGCGTCACCCGGGTCCGCGCCGGGCCGGGCCGGCCGCGGAGGCAGCCAAGGCCGATCGCAGGTGCGCGTCCGGGCATTCGCCGCTCAAGTCCCGGCGGCTGAAGACGATCCCACCCCTGAGGGCGGGGTGGTGGCAGCCTGGCGGAGAACCGAGACGGCGAGACACCCACGGTGCAGTCCTGCGGCCCCGCCCAGGTCCTCGACCAGGAGCGAGCGGGCCCCGGCGGCACAGACGGCGGATGTGCTGCGCGGCCGGACCCCGAGGAGGAGAACGCCAACCTCCAGGACGCACAGCGCTGGAGGGACGAGGTTCAGTCCCGCCTCGAAGGCCTTCATGAAGGTGACTCCGAGGTGGTGACTGGCAGCTCCCCGCCAGTAGATACCCCGTCGGGCACACCGACACCGGCGATGACGCCACTCGCCACCCTGAGCCTCCTGGCCAGCCCTGTCCAGCGCGAAACCGGGCGGACGGTGTGGTGGCCCAGGCGTCCCTCGGACTCCTCAGCCGGGATGGCACCGACCTGCCCCACCGCAATCAGGCCGGATGACTCCTCTTGCCTATGCTTGGTCAGATGATTTCGGACCTGATTAGGCGCGCCCGGCGGTTCGGCCACGGCTTCGGCTGGGGCGATGTTCTGGTGGTCACAGCCACTGCCATCTGGGGCGTCAACGTGGTGGTGGTCAAGCTGGCGCTCACCGACAGCGGACCGTTCACCTACTCGGCGACGCGCTACGTCATCGGGGGGCTGGCCCTCTGCGGCCTGGCGCGCTGGCTGGAGGGCCCGCTGGTGCGCCCACGAGGCTCCGACGCCTGGCTGATCCTGGTGGCGGCGGCCACCGGCGTCTTGGTCAACCAGGTCAGCTTCACCGGGGCGCTGGCCCACACCAACCCCGACAACATCGCCATGATCTCTGGAACGACCCCCCTCCTGGTCGCCGGCTGGCTCGTGTGGCGGGGCCGAGAGCACTTCGGCGCCATGGTCTGGGGCGGCCTCGGGCTCGGCCTGATCGGTCTGGTACTGGTCGTGGGAGCGGGAGCCGGTGGCTGGTCGAGCTGGCTGGTCGTTGTGCTCGCCCTGGGGAATCCGATCAGCTGGGCGGTTTATCTGCTGCTGCTCCCCCGGCTCCTGGGACGTTACCGTCCCCTCACCCTGGCAGCCCTGGTCACCGCGGCGGGGGCGGTGATGCTGCTCCCGTTCGGGGTGGTGGAGGCCCTCAACCGGCATCCGCACGTAACCTGGAGCTGGCTGGGCCTGCTCGCCTACAGCGCCCTCGCAGCGGTCGCGTTGACAACCTGGCTGTACCTTCCCGGGGTCAGTCGCCTGGGGCCCGCGCGGACGATCGTCTACAGCTACCTACAACCCTTCCTGACCGTGATCGCGGCGGGGCTGATAATCGGGGAGCCGATCCTTCCGCTCCAACTGCTGGGTGGCGTGATCATGGTGGTCGGAGTTGCGATGGGCCGGCCCCGGCCACATCCGGGACCTGCGCCGGTGCTTGACGACCGGGGGGCAGCTGCCGGCGTGGTCGCCGAGGATCTGGCCTGATCAGGGGGACCGGGGGGGATTGCAGGGCTCCCCGTGAGCAGGGCAGCCGGCCAGCGTGGTGAGTCCCGGACCGCTTGGCTCCGGTGGCACCGTCGTTTCATCGCCCCCACCGCGGCCCCGGAGACCTGCTCGGCTGTCCCGGACACAGTTGCGAAGGCGTTGGCTCACCGACCGGCGTCGGTCTGATCGTTCCCCGGTCAGCCCTGCCGCCGCGTTTGCCGGGACGGCAGGCACCACGCAGTTGTCGACGCCTCAGGCGGCGCCGGTTGCGGCGTGGGCGTCCCCAGGGTCGGGCCGCGATGGCCACCAGAAGCGCTTCCCCAACTGCACCACCAGGGCCGGGACCATGAGTGACCTCACCAGGAACGTATCCAGGAGCACACCGAAGGCGACCAGGAACCCCAACTCAGTCAGGGCCACCAGTGGAAGGACACCGAGAACGGTGAAGGTGCCCGCCAGAACCAGTCCGGCCGAGGTGATGACCCCACCCGTCGCGGCCAGCGCCCTGAGCATCCCCGGGCCGGTGCCGGTCGTCGCCTCCTGCCGGGCGCGGGCGGTGAGAAACACGTTGTAGTCGATCCCCAGCGCCACCAGGAACACAAAGCCCAGGAGGATCACCGAAGAGTCGACCCCGGCAAAGTGAAAGAGGTACCGGAACCAGACCGCCGCCATCCCCAGCGATGCCAGGAACGAGGCCGCCACCGTCGTCACCAGGATGAGGGGCGCGGCCAACGATCTGAGCAGGAGCGCCAGCATCAGGAAGACGATCACCAGCACCACCGGCATGACCACCCACCGGTCCCTGGTAGCCGCCTGATCGAGGTCCAGCTGGGTCGCTGTGACGCCTCCCACCAGGACCGCATCCCCCAAAGCCTGCTGCTCCTGGGAGCGAAGGTCACGCACCACCGACTCGGCCTGGCTCCCGGTCGGTGAGAACGCCAGGGTAGCGTCGAAGATTGCCATCCCATCATGAGTCTCTAGGTCGCCCACCGATGCCACCCCGGGCACCGCGCGCGCCACCATGGCGGCCCGCCCGGCCACGGGCAGCCTCCGAACCACGACCACGGCCGGGCCACTGACCCCCGCCGGGAACGATTGGCTGATCAGGTCCTGGGCCGCCACCGAACCTACATGGGTGATGAAACTGTCCGACTGCGGCAGGCTGCCCTGGTACGCGAGCAGCCCGCAGGCCATCGCCGCCAGCAGGGCCAGCACGCCCACCCAAGTCCGACCCGGCCGGCGGCCCACCGACGCCGCGATCCCCCGCCAGCTGATCCGGGCTTGGCGAGGGGAACTCCCCAAGCTGGGAACCAGGGGCCAGAAGGCTCGCCGCCCGACTATCACCAACACGGCAGGGACAACGGTCAGAGTCGCGAGCAGGACCGCGGCGATGCCTATGGCACCCACCGGGCCCAGGGCCCGGATGTCGTTCTCCTGGGCCAGCAGGAGGACCAGAAGCCCCAGGATCACCGTTCCCCCAGAGGTGAGCAGGGTGGGTACGACCCTGCGCAGGGCCGCCTCCATCGCCTCGGAGACGCTCTCGGTGTGGCGAAGCTCCTCCCGGTAACGCGCCACCAGCAGCAGCGAGTAGTCAGTGCCGGCGCCGAACATGAGCACCGTGAGAATGCCGATGGTCATGCCATTGACCACGAATCCTGACCTGGCCAGGAGGTACACACCGGCCTGGCCCAGCACACTCGCCAGTCCGACCCCCAGCAGAGGGAAGATCCACATCAGGAGGCTGCGGTAGGTGAGCAACAGCAGGATGGTGACGATCGCCACGGTCGCCAGCAGGAGGGTGCCGTCGATGCCGTTGAAGGCGCTCGCCGTGTCGGCCAAGGCGGCCGCCGGCCCGCCGACCCCCTCCTGCAGACCGTTCCTGGCTGGCCCCAGAGCGGCCTTGATCTTGGTGATGTCAGCGGCGATCGTGACAGCCCCAGTCGTCGGCGCCAGCGTGACGGGGAAGATCAGTCCGGTCGCGCTCGGGGCCAGGGTTGATGGGCCCACGGTGGCCACCCCCGGAAGGTTCAGCGACTCAACCCGTCGCTGGTCGGCGGAGGCTGCCGCGCGGTCGGACCGGGTGATTCCGGCCCGCCGGTAGAGGACCACCAGAGCGGGCAGGGAGTTCAGACCTGGGAACTGGGCCTGATAGCGGGCCACCTCGGTCGAGGCGGCTCCGGATGGCACGAAGCTGGACTGGCTGTTCTTCTCCAAACCGGTGAGGCGGCCCGACAGCGGAGCCAGCGCTCCCACTGCGCCCAGCCAGACCAGCACCAGCACCCACTTCGACCACCTTCCGGTCGGTATCCCCGCCAGCCGTTCCAGAATTCCCACGCTACGATCCCCTTCGAGCCAGCCAGTCCAGACCGGCCCCCCGGGTCAGGAAGCTACCCTGGTCCTGGGGGCCATTCCGCCACTTGACTGTACACTCTGTCACACACCCAACAATACGGCAACCTGGAGTTGAGAATCCGGTGAACACGGACTCCTCGTCCGAGCAGGTCCCTTCCTGGACGGCCGTAATGGCGGAGCATCGCGGTCGGCACCGGGAGCACATCGCCGAGGTCGCGATGGAACTGATCGAGGAGCGCGGGCTGGCCGGAGTGTCCATGTCCCTCCTCGCCGAGCGGGCGGCAATCTCGCGGGCCACGCTCTACCACTACTTTCCGGATCTGGAGCACGTCATGCTCGCTTGGCTGGAGATCCAGGTGAACCGTTTCACCCAGACCCTCACCGGCCGGGTCTCCCAGATCCCCGGCCCACGGGACCGTCTGCGGGAGATCATCTCTGCCCTCACTGAGTACTTCGCCGGCCAAGAGCATCGCTTTGGCATCGAGCACATGGGCGGCGAGGGCCTCTCCCCCGCCGCCGCTCGGGCGGTCGCTGGCCAGGCCGCTCCGATCACCGACCTCATCGCCCACGCCATCACCGACGGGCAGGACCAGGGCCTCTTCCGCCGCGACGCCGATCCCACCATCCACGCGGAGTTGCTCCTGGGGCTGATGGGTGCCATCCGGCCCCACTTGGTCAGCGGTCGCTACACGGCCACGGCGGCAGCGGACTCAATCACCCAGATGATGGTCAGTGGTATTGGCCTTCTCCCCAGTTCGCCGGACGCCGGTCGCCCCTAGATCCCCGAGGGCGGCGCCCCGCCGGCTCGGCCGGGCCGCAGGATTGGCCGTTGCCCCAGACAACCCTGACCAGGCTGAGGGCCTGCCCACAAAGTGCCCCAGCTCTTTCATCGTCGGCCCCCGAGCGTCGGCCCCGCACCGCTGGCCCTCAGCTACCACCGGGTTGGGCCGGGGGCCCACCCATGCCGCTCCCCCATGGCCAGAACCTGATCCCCGAGATCCGGGGATGGTCATTCATCGGCGACCCCGCCACCAGCGCCGCTCCCAAGTGCCTCACCAACCTCCGTCGCCCCGCATCCGCGGTCGGGGTCCCCGGAGCGCCGCCGCCCCCTCGGCCGGCGGGCGTCACCCAGCCGGTGGCGGCCCTTGGGAGGCTGCTGGGGCAACCGACACGCCTCGGCCCGAGGCGGCCTAGAGTTACAGCCATGGGCAGGGCTGAACTGCTGGTGGCCATCCTGATCCTGGTGACACTGATGGTCATCGGCGTGGCCACGTGGAGCATTGAGCGGCGCTCGGCGGCTGCCGCGCGCCGGGCCGCGGAGCTGGCCAAAGCCGACTCGCAACTCCGCCAGCTGGAGTCGGTGCTGGTGGTCCTCCTGGAGATGCAGGCCCTCTTCCTCAACCAGCTCGGGCCCAACTTCCCCAGGGGTCCCACTTCTCCGGGGACCATGGAGAGGAAGCGCCTCCAGCGGGCCCTGACAGCCGAGCTCCAAGGGGCAGACCCGCTCCGGAACAGGATGCCCACCGCCGCTGCGCTGGCCGACACCAAGGATGTGCTGAAGTGGGCTGAGGAGGACCTGAGACAGTCGATCGCCCAGGTCCTGTTCCTGTTGAGGGCGGTGGTGGACCGCCACTGAGGCTCGCCTCGGGGGACGCGAGCAGAAGTCGCTCCCGCTCGGCCGCTCCCGTTAGCAGTCCCCTCTGGCTCTGGGCCACCAGCCTGACTCGATGAGGGCCGGCCCGGTCTCCTTGGCCGTTGTCTTGATTGACGTTCTCCCGGACGAGCGTCAGCCGCACAATCGTCCCGGCCCCACGGACCGACGCGGTCCTGGACGCCTTGGAGGCGGCCATCTGAGGCCGTGATCGAGAGGGCTGACGGGTACTGGTCGGCCATCCCCATCAACAGGTCCCGCACCTGGTGATTGGGGCCGCCAAGGTCTGATCAAGCCGGGGGCAGCGGCCTCGATGGATCCGCGTACGAGGGAAGGGGCACCGCACCCGCTGCTCCGGGCAGCGTTGGTTCGCGGAGGCAGTCCGGCCTCTTGGCCACCCGGGCCTCGGCGCCGGGAGGTCAGAGCATCTCCGTCCCGACTACCTTCCGCGGGTCACCCTAGAGTGGAATCTCGCAATGAGGAGTCAGGAGAACGAGCAGCCGGCTGGCAAGGGCAGGTCCCGGTGGCGGCACTGGAGGTGGTGGCTGGCAGGTGCAGTGGCGCTGGTTCTCTGTGTGACCGTGATCGGTCCCTTTGTGTTCCTGCACTTCATCGAGGGCCCGGCGCCCCAGCCGCTCTCCATCCACACCGCACACCACGGTGCTTCCTCGTCACCGGCTCCCTCGGCCGCCATCGCCGGCGGCACCTACACGGTGGCAGCCGGCTCGGAAGCGGAATACCGTGTCGCCGAGATCCTCTTCGGCCAGAGCGCGACTGCGGTCGGCAAGACCAGCAGCATCAGCGGCTCGATGACCCTGGGGACCACCACCGTGACCGCCGCGCACTTCACCGTGCCGCTGGCCACGGTGGTCAGCAACGAGTCACTTCGCGACGATCAGTTCCGAAGCCGGATCATGGACGTGACCCAATACCCGGACGCCGTGTTCACCCTGACCAACCCCATCCACCTCGGGCGCATCCCCACCCGCGACACGGTGATCACCGTGGATGCCACCGGCACCCTGAGGATGCATGGGGTGACCCGGTCTGTCACCTTCCCGATTGAGGCCGAGATCGTCGGGACCGAGATCGAGGTGAGCGGGTCGATCCCGATCACGTTCGCGGATTGGGCTATAGAGAACCCGAGCGGGGGCCCGGCCCAGGTTGGCAGCTCCGGGACGATGGAGTTCCTCCTCTACCTGTCCCGGTCCTAGACCGGCTGGGCCCCACCCCCCAGGAAGCGCTCGAGCGGCCCGCATACTCATCCCAGCGCAACCGCCGCGGCGAGCGATGTGGCTTGGCTGGGCGGAGGCCTAGAGAGGAGGACCGCGGTTGAGGTGGACGGGGCCGGAAGGGTACTGGGCCAGCGACGAGCCCGAGCTGGTCGATGTCCCGCGGGTGCACGCGTGGCTAAGCCGGGAGTCCTACTGGGCCCAGGGTCGCCCAGAAGCCGTGGTCGCCAAGTCAATCGAGCATTCGCTGGTCGTCGGTCTCTACTCCGCCGGCGGCGAGCAGGTTGGATTCGCGAGGTTCGTCACCGACTACGCGACCTTCGCCTGGCTCTGCGACGTGTTCGTGGAATCTGCGCATCAAGGCCGTGGGCTGGGCAGCTTCCTCGTTGAGGCTGCCATCAACCACCCGGCGCTGGGAGGGGTCCGGCAGGTCCTCGCGGCCAAACCTGGCCGCACCCTGTACGCACGGCAGGGCTTCGCCCCACTGGCCCACCCGGAACGGTGGATGGAACGCTCCGCAGGGCCGCCCCGGGCGGCCGATGGTTCCCATTCCCTGTCGTAGGCGAAACCGGAACCTGAACGCCGGGGAGTCTTGCAGTCCCACGAGCCGGCGGGTCCGTGATGTAATCGAGAAGTGCCCCGACTCTCGCGAGGTGCCCTGTCGGCGGCGACGCGCCGCCTCGCCGCCGCAGGCTGCGTCGCTCCCGAGGAGGAGGCCGCGGAGCTCGCGGCGGCCGCTCGGGACGATGAGACGTCCCTGGCAGCGTTGGTGGAGCGACGAACCACCGGCGAGCCTCTGGCGTGGATCACCGGGTCAGTGGTCTTCTGCGGATGTTCGGTGACCATGACCCCCGGCGTGTTCGTCCCGCGGTGGCAGAGCGAGCCGTTGGCGGAACGGGCCGCGGAGCTGCTCCCGCCCGATGGCCGGGCGATCGATCTCGGCACCGGCAGCGGCGCGATAGCGTGCGTGCTTCTCGACCGCCGCCCTCAGGCCTCGGTCCTCGGTACCGAACGCGATCCCATTGCGGCCCGGTGCGCGCGACGGAATGGTGTCCTCGTCGCGGAAGGAGACCTCTTCGAGGCCGTGCCGACGGCCTGGAGGGGGACGGTCGACGTGATCGTCGCCGTGCTTCCCTACGTCCCGACCCGCGAGATCGCGTACCTCCCCCGGGACGTGCCCGCCTTCGAGCCGATCTCCGCCCTCGACGGGGGCGACGACGGCCTCTTCGTGGTCCGGCGGGCCGTGAACCAGGCCCGCGAGTGGCTTCGCGAGGGTGGGCACGTGCTCTTCGAGGTCGGCGGGGATCAGCCCTCCCAGCTCATCCCACTGCTGGAGACGGCGGGATTCGGCACCGTCCGCGTCGCCTCCGACGCGGAGGGAGACCCGAGAGGGGTCGAGGCAGTCGCGCTGCCGCGGCCACCCTCAGCTCGCGACTCAGGCTGTCCAGGTCCTCCCCGCGGAGCGCCCGCAGCACCACCTCCATCTTCCGTCGGAAAGACCAGCGGCCACGGTCGCCGGACCCGCCACCCTCCCTGCTGAGCCCGCTCCGCCTGTTGGTCACCTGGCCACCTCCTGGTTGACCCCTTCATCTTCCCCACCAGGTGTCCACACCATTCGTGGGCCAGGGGATCACCCACCTCCCCTACCGAGTATTGAAATAGCCGGGGCTGGCAGCCCTCCCCCGCCTGGCGTCGACGTCGGGCCGGTGCATCCGGAGGACAGAGTTCCGGGCCTGCTCTAGGAGGGGTCGTGCGGAACCAGTTCCTTCTGGGCGGCCGGGGCAGCCGCCTCGCCGGACGAGGGTGGTGAAAGGGTGAGGATCACCCCGATCCCGGATCGCCCCCGGTGCGGGATCCACGGCGACCTGCCGGACCCGGCTGCCGTGGGCAGTGAGCCACACCGGGCGGGCAGCCTTTCGGGAGAGGTCGGAGGAGCCGACGAAGCCATCGCCGGGGCCGCGCTGTCCAGCCGGCGGCGACCGGTCGCCCCCACCCCAGCTCAGCCTGCCAGGCGACCCACCCGGCGGCCGATGGGACGAGCTCGGCAACGTGGCTGAGGTGCTCACCAAGGTACGTGGCGTTGCCCCGGACGAGGCTGAGCAGCAGGTCCTCGCGCGTGGTCTCGAGGATCAGCTCGCTGCAGGGGATCCGGCGGAGCCAGTCCAGCGCCGCCCCGCCGGCATTCAGCACGAAGAAGGTGAGCCAGCGCCCCGGGACCACGTGGCCGTGGACGTTGAAGTCAGGTGAGGCAGCCGGGCGGTCAGTGCAGACGTTGGCCATGTCACATGTCCCGCTGATGATGTTGATGTCGCCGGGCTCCGTCAGGCCTCCCGACAGCGCAGCCAGCTCCGCGTCGTTGCCCCCGCAGAGCACCGAGCAACCACTGGGCACTCCGAGCTCGTCGGCGACCACGGGCAGGACACGGCCGACCCGCTCGTGCGAGTGCATGAGATGGGGCAGCTTGGCTTCGGGGATGCCGGCAAGGCCGAGGATCGACCGGTTCCAGGTCAGGTCGTTGGAGACGGTGTTGTAGAGACCGGTCATGGAGCTGGTCAACGCGTCGATCGCCCAACGGCCCGTCATGCGCTTGACGAGATAGGTGTTGCAGTGACCGAACTTCGCGGCCGCGGTCCAGACCTCTGGCTGCTCGTCCCGGAACCAGAGGATGGAAGACAGCGACGAGCCGCCCGAGACGGGAAGATTGCACGGCTCGGTGAGGACCCGCCTCTCCCCGACAAGGCCGCGGATGGCGCCCGACTGCACCTACGACCGGCCATCAAGGAACAGCACGGCCGGCGCGAGCGCGGTTGCGTCTGCGGCCATCGGGGTGAGCCCGGGTGTAGTGACAGACGGGGACAGGACTCCGACTCCGGCTAGGTCGGCTGACACCTCGGCGCCGCACTCGCAGGGCGCCCACCACCAAGCCTGGGGTAAATGTCCGCCTTGACGCGGTTATAGATGTGAGGCGCGTAGGCCCGCTGGGCCTCGGCGCGCCTGTCGAGTTGGGGACCGAATACTCCAATCTTGAGCGCGCTGGTCCCGACGTCGATGGCCAGAATGTCGCTGCTCACGCGAGGAGCCCCTCCGCGGCGAGGGCCGCTCTCAGGACCTCGACCTGCGCCGGCTCCAGCGGGAGCAGAGGGCGGCGCGGGATGCCGCCCCGCAACCCGGCGAGGGTCATCGCCGCCTTCACGCCCGACACCCCGCGCCCACCGTCGATGGCCGCATTGATGCGATTGACCCGATCCTGCAGAGCGACGCCGTTCACCTGGTCGCGAGCCTGCCCGTAGCGGAACAGCTGGAGGGCGAGCTGAGGGAAGGAGTTGGCCAGCGACACCGTGCCTCCAGGTGAGCCGCCCAGCATGGCCCGAAAGAGGAAGGTAGCTGAGCCAGCCAGGACCTGGAACCGCGGGCTCTGGAAGGCCAGGAAGGCCTCGATGCCGCTCGAGGCGCTGTCCTTGAGCCCCACGATGTTGGGATGGGCCGCCAGGCGCCTGACCAAGTCCGGGCTCAGCGTGATGCCGCAGAACTTGGGGGCGTTGTAGAGAAGCAGGGGGATTCGGGCCCGGTCGGCCAGCGACGAGAAGTACCGGTACAGAACCTCGTCCGTCATTTGCGCCCGGAAGTAGCCCGGCGGCAGCACGAGTCCAAAGTCCGCTCCAAGGTCCGACACGGAGTCAAGGAAGTGCTCAGCCTCGCGCTCCCCGTCATATGCAGCGCCAGCCAGGACCACCTGCCCAGGTCCCTTGCAGCGCACAACATCGTCGAGGACGCTCAGCTTCTCGTCTTCCGCCAAGCTCCGGTTCTCGCCGTTGGACCCCAGCGCAAGATAGCCGCGGATCCCGCTCTTCGCGTAGCGCTCGAGGTTGAACCGCAGGGCCTGGTGATCGACATCCTCGTTCGGCGCGAAGGGCGTGCTGATCGGCGCGAACACCACGGCCAGACCAGCAAAGCCGCGGCTGCGGAGCCAGGGCTGAGCCTTCGCCCCGGAGACGGTGAACCATAGGAAAGGGATTGCCGCGAGCAGCAGTGCCCATCCCCAGATGGATGAACACGACGTACGCCCTTCTCCAGGCCCGCCTGATCTCGGCCAATCTGGCATCGACGTCCGCGAGCCGCACTTCGCTCCTCCGGCCCCGCCTCTTCGACATCCTGCCCAATGGTATGGAGCGCAGGATGCACGGGCATCGCGCAGCTGGGGCGGAAGCGGCGGGTTGCCCCCGGCCACGGCTGACCGGTGCCCCCGGGATCACGCCGGAGTTGCGGGAGCCTGAGCGTCGCGTCGCGGGTGACGCCCTTGCCAGAACCCTGCCAGGAGACTACGCGCCTGTCGGTACTGCGGCGCACACCGGGTTTCCCCTGGCGACCCTGGGAAGGCTCCGCAGGGACTCTGAACGGGGGTTGAGGCGCGACGCGATCCTGCAGGGGGCAAGGTCAGGGCTGCGCCGGCTCCGACGACGACCTTCTGGTGGCGCTATGGCGGGCAACGCGGCGGGCAAACCGCCTACCCGGTGCCTCGCCAGCGCGGACCTCAGACCCCGGCGTTAGATCAGACGGAAGATCCGGCGGGGAGATGCGAACTCCCGGCCCGCGGCCTACAGAGCCGGTGGACCGATTCGCTTCGTGGCCGACTCCAGCGGCCCTAGCTTGGTAGCCGTCCTACCCTCGGGGGCTGCACGTTGCGCGCACACCGCGCAGGGGGATCGAACTGGGAGCAGGGCGCCTATCCCGGCGCATGGCCGAGCTGCCAGCCACGGTCTACGGGACAAAACCGGTGACCCGCTGCTGAACACCCAGGGCCAGGTGGTGGGCATCATCGCCCTGGGCGAGGCGGGCTACGCCTACTCGTAGGCCCGCCCCTAGCGCCCAGGTAGGGTCGAAGATCCAGGACCGGATCGCGGTGATTCGGCTGCGCAACTGATGGCCAGCACAGACGGCCGTTGCCCAAGACGGCAGGCGGCGGGGAGCTGGCCAGCCTACCGGCCGACCACGTGGCCAGCCGCCAGGTAGGCGACCCCGAACCCCTGAAACAGGAGATCCACGGGATCCCGACCCTGCCGCTCGGCCTTGCTCACATGCACCCCGCGCCGCTCCAGAGCCCAGCACCAGAGGTAGAGCTGGTGTACCGCACCGTCGCCGCCCCCGATGACGCAGAGGCAATCGTGCTTCTGATAGGCGTCCGTCACCCCCTCGGGCGGCTTGGACTCCTCAATCGGCACGGTGACCCAGTAGGGAGGACGCCCCACGAGAAGCTCCTGCTTCTCGTGGGGACCGAGGTCCACATAGGAACTGTCGCGGACCATCCCCACACACTCCCGACCGAAGCCGACCTCACCCTCCTCCTCGAACACGCACTTCTCCCGGTACGCCCAGTGGATCAGGTACTCCCGCTCGGCCGCCATCTGAGCCGCGTCGCGGATCGCCACCTCGGACGCCGGTGCCGCCGGCACCTCCAGATAGCGGATGACCTTGCCATGCTGCAGCGCATAGGCGAGTTCCCGCGTGGTGCTCTCGCCGATGTAGCCACCTACGTTGAGGACCAGCACCTCATCGGCCAAGTCGAGCTTGCGGAGGTGCAACCCGTCCAGCCGGGCCTTCTGCTCAGGCGTGCATCCGATGGCCTCGCCGTACACCTCCTCGGCCGAGTGGTGATAGAACCCGACGCTCAGCACGATGCGACCAGCCATGGTCTCCTCGTAGTCGGCCCGCTGGAACGCCTCATAGAACCGGGTCGAGCCACACAGGCACACAACGGTCGGCCTCTCAGCCACCGCCCCCTCCCTTCCTCCACTGCTCCACGAACCCTTCCGCCGGACTCGGCTACGGAGCTCCGGTGTCAGCCCTGAGTTGGCTGACCATTCCCTCCATCGAGGGATCCTCCCATCCGCCCCAGGAGCTCAGCCGAGGAACCAGGAGCTATCCGTCACCTCGACCTCTGCCGGCGGCCAGCCGAACTCCGCAGGTATTGGGTAGGGGCTGGCTTCGCCCGGTGTCCCGGGCCGCTGCTCCTGGCCCTCGGGCGCGGCGCTCGCTGAGCCGCTGGAAGCATGAGGCTGTGTCGACTCGAAGGCTGGGGAACCCCCCGGGCCCCGGTTCTCACCTTCAAGACCACCGAGCGGGGAGGGTGATGTCGCTCCCAGATCTGCGCCTTCCATCTCCGCTGCTCGCCTCACCGTCTGCTCCTTCTCGAAACCCACACCTGGCAGGTCATCGCTAGGGCCACGGCCACTACAAACCCGCTTGATACCGTACCCAAAGACCGCAGCGCCCAAACGGGGCTCAGCCCGGCGGGAACGTGGGCGGCTAAGCGCTCGCTGGTCGTCTCTGGGGTCGTACGAACGTCTGTTGTGCCACTGGGAGCTATTCGAAGTCCCGGGAAGAGGAGCCCATGACCCCGGGCACAACGGAAGGAGAGAAAAGCCACCATGGAGGCCAGGTCATATAGCGCAATCCGCGACCAGCACGGCGGCCAGGAGCGGAGCGCTCAGCCACAGCAGGCGGCATCCACACCCGACGGGGGACCGCCGGCAAGGCCCTGGTCTCTTGGCACCTCATGGTAGGGCCGACTCCGATCGTGATCGAGCGCCACCACACTGTCCAGCATCTCGGCCCTCTCCCCGAGCGTCCAAATCGCCGCCATACGCTCGGGGACTACGAGTTCCGGGCACGGCGCCCAGGGGCAGCGACCTGGGACGGGGTTCCGCGGCGTGAATTCAGTCGTGTACCTAGGGCGGATCTCGAGGCGAGGCGGCCACTGGTCAGGCGCGAAGGGAGTGGCTGGCGGCTTCACATGCACGAAGGTGGGTGGCTCGGGGGCACGTGCATGGCGTGGAAGATGGCGGCCTGCCGGGGAGTGGGCTCGGCGCGCCGCAGCACGGTGCCACCTGGACCCATGAAGTGGCCCAACTACATCC
>PLTL01000227.1 GCA_003164475.1 Candidatus Dormiibacterota bacterium
GTCGGTGCTGCGGTCCTCGGCTTCGCCCAGCGGCTGTTTGACACCTCCGGGTCCAGCGTCTACCCCCTGTTGGTGGCCTCCGGGAGACTGGTCGAGCCGGCGTTGGTGGCGAAGACTCGCTACCCCTCGGGGGCGGCGCTCCCGCACCGCCTCCAGCCGGCACTCTCCCAACCGCGCAGGGTGGTCCAGGTGTCGCTGGCCGGTGGCCAGTTCGTCGCCGCCGCGGCGACCCTGCCCTCGGCCGGCGGGAGCCCGGTCGCGAGCCTGGTGGTGGTGGACTCGGTCAGCCGGATCGGGCCGACCGTGGGAGACCTGGCGATGCCCCTGGCGCTGGCGGTGGCGGGGGTGCTGCTGCTGGGGATGGTGATCGTCTTCCTGCTGGTGGAGCGTTTCCTCAACCGGCCGCTGCGCCGACTTGACGGCGCGGTGCGGCGGATGCCGGAGGGCGGCTACGCCACGCCCATCGCGATCGAGGGGGCGGACGAGATCGCCCGGCTTGCGGCCAACTTCGAGATCATGCGCAAGCGCCTCCTGCGTCAGAAGATCGCCGCGGGTAGCCAGGTGGTGATCGCCTCGACGCTCGGCGGGAACCTGCCGTTGGAGCAGACCTTGAAAGATGTGCTGCTCAGCCTCACCAACCTGCTGAGCGCGGACCAGGCCCTGCTCCTGCTCCTAGCCCAGCCCCAGATGCCGCGCAGCCTTCTGATCGCCAGCGGGGTTCCCGACCCGCTCCCCACCTGGGCCGAGCTGGAGGGCAGCGAGGGGATCCTGGGCACACTCGCCCGCGACCCTCGCTTCCTGTTGCGCTCCCACCTCAGCCCGGAGGAGCGCGGCCCGGTGGAGGCGCGGATCGGGCTCCGGGACTGCCTGGCCGAGCCATTGCGGGGGGTGGATCGCGCCCTCGGGGTGCTGATCGTGGGCAACCGGCGCCAGCCCTTCCTGCCCGACGATGGCATCGTCTGCAGCGCCGTCGCCGAGCAGATTGTGATGGCGGTGGAGAAGAGCACCCGGCTGGAGGCGACCCAACGGGAGGCCACCACCGACGCCATGACCGGCCTCTACAACTACCGGTTCCTGGTCGGCTACCTTGATCAGCAGGTGAACGTTGCCGAGCGAGCCAGCGCCCCGCTGTCGGTCCTGATGCTCGACCTCGACCATTTCAAGGTGGTGAACGACTCCCACGGCCACCCCGCCGGAGACCAGCTGCTGCGGCGTTTCGCCAGCCTCATGGTTGACACCATCCGCAAGTCCGACCTGGCCGTGCGCTACGGGGGTGAGGAGTTCGTGGTGGTGATGGCCAACACCGGGGGCGAGGACGCCGGGCTGGTGGCCGAGAAGATACGCCGCGCGGTGCAGGAGATGACCGTCGAGCTCGATGACGGCAGCGAACTCAGGCTCACGGTCAGCATCGGTGGGGTGACCTTCCCCGAGGGCTCGAGGGGTGGCCGCAACCTGCTGGACCTCGCCGACCGGGCCCTCTACGCCGCCAAGCGCCACGGGCGCAACTGCGTCGAGTTCGTGGACCTCAGCGCCACCGCCGCGGACCCGATCGGCGGCTGAAGCCGGGCAGCCATAGCCCCTAGGATGGGCGCAGTCCATGAGCTCTCCCATCGACCTTCGCAGTGACACCGTCACCCGACCCTCGCCCGGGATGCGCCAGGCCATGGCGGTGGCTGAGGTGGGTGATGACGTCTTCGGCGAGGACCCGACCGTCCGGCGTCTGGAGGAACGGGTAGCGCAACTCCTGGGCAAGGAGGCAGCCCTCTTCTGTCCCAGCGGGACCATGGCCAACCTGATTGGCGTGGCCAGCGCGACGTTCCCCGGGGACGAGGTTCTGCTCGACTCCGAGTCTCATGTCCTCCACTACGAGTTGGCCGGCGCAGCCATGCTGGCGGGGGTGCAGCTGCGCAATTTCGACGCGCCTCCGGCGGGCTGTCCGACCACAGCCCAGCTGGAGTCATTGCAAAGACTCGGCGACCCCGACCACGAGCCGCGCACGGCGCTTCTCTGTCTGGAGCAGAGCCACAACCGTAGGGGCGGGACCGTTGCCCCCCTGGCCGAGCTGCGCAGGAGCTCAGAGGTGGCTCACGGCATGGGGCTGATGGTCCACCTCGATGGGGCGCGGCTGGCCAACGCCGCCATCTACCTCGGAGTGCAGATGGCGGAGGTCGCCGCCTGTGCCGACTCGGTCACGCTGTCCCTCTCCAAGGGCCTGGGATGCCCTGCCGGGACCCTCTGGGTGGGGACCGCCCGGGGACGCCGGCGCGCCCACACCTGGCGCAAGCGTCTGGGCGGTGGGATGCGCCAGGTGGGGGTGCTGGCGGCGGCTGGGCTCTTCGCCCTCGACCACAACCTGGAGGGGTTGGCCGCCGACCATGAGAAGGCCAGGCGGCTCGCCGAGGCGCTCCGGGGAACGCCCGCGGTGACCGTGGACCCAGAGCATGTGCAGACCAACATCGTGCTGCTGAAGACGGATGCCGACGCCAACCAGGTGGTGGAGCAGGCCACGGGGGAAGGGGTGCTGACAGTTCCCTTCGGTGCCCACACCGTCCGCTGCGTCACCCACCTCGATGTGAGCATGGAAGAGGTGCTGGAGGCGGGGCGGCGGCTGCAGCGGGTATTCGCCGCCTAACCGGGGAGAGCCTCCACTGCACAGAGAAGGAGCGGGCCGTCCGGCCCGCTCCTTCAGCCGGGTTCAGACGAACCGCTGGTTCAGGACGGAGACTCGGCCAGCGTAACCCGTCCGCGACGTGCGGTGGAACGACGCGCGGGCTTGGGAGCTGCCGCACTGGCAGTGCGTCGTGCAGTCGCAGGCCGCGGGGTGCGCGGCGTGCGTGGGGTCCGGACGGCGGCGGCACGCCGTGGAGCTGCGGTGGTGCCGGCGGTGGTGCGCCGGCTGCTCGTCCTAGCCGCGGGTGCTGCAGCGGTGCTACGACGGCGGGTCGGCGTGGCACGGGTGCCGGTGATCC
>PLTL01000003.1 GCA_003164475.1 Candidatus Dormiibacterota bacterium
AAGGCTTACGCAACTGACTGCACCTCATGTGTCCGATCGACAGAAGAAACCTCGCTGGCCCGTTTGGGGGCTGCTTGAGGGGCACCCCGCTTCCGGGCCCGGTACGCTGCATACATGCAGGCCGAGCCGCACCACTTCCGCCGGCGTCCCGGCTTTGCCCATGTCGTGATGAATTCCTTGCCGCACCAGTGGCACGCACTCTGTGGTGGGTCGGCAGTGGGCTCGTAGAGCCGTCGCCCGTTGTCATCGTACACGTGCCCCACGAGGAGTCCCTCGCGCTCACGGGCCTTGACCGTCTGAGGATGAACGCCAAGTCTGGCCGCCACCTCCCCGCGGGTCAGCATGCCGGCTTCGCGCAACCGCGCGAAACGGCTCTGAAGGCCGTACGCGTACCGGATGTGGTGGACGTTCACGGAGGTGAACTGCTCGCCGAGCGCAGGGCGGATACCGCGCTCCTTGAGGATGGACGCGATCTCCGCGTCGGTGTGCTCGGCCATGAGGCGGTCGACCTCGGCGACGACGGCTGGGTGGGTCTTCCTCAGCAGCGGGGCGGGCAGGGGCAGGGGAAGGTGGAGGCTGTGCGTAGCGCCACCCCGAAAGCGGACATGGGCCAGGATCTCGTTGCTGCGGAGCAGGGTGACGTCCTCGATGAGGAGCCGGGCCATACGCTTGCGCTCGCGCTGGGGGACGTTCGGGTCACCCCAGAGTCGCGGGAAGTCGGCCGCCAGGGTGGTGACCTCCTGACGCTGCTGGTCGCTGAGCAGGCGGCCGTCAGCCTGCCGCTGCCGCTCGTAGTTCTGCTGGGCATCAGCGAGGGCTCGCAGCTTGTGGTTCCAGTCCGCCTCCAACGACTCGGCCACCAACCGGTTGTCAGGATCGACGCGGATGTACCGGCGCTGAGCCAACTCAGCCTCGTAGCGTGCTCGTTCCACCTGCTGGCGGCGAAGCCGGTCGGCCTCGTCGGCACGAGCCTGGAGCTCCTCCTGAACCGCAAGGGCCACCTCGACAGCGAGTGGGGTGAGCGTCGTCACGAGCAGGTCGCCGATCGCGCGATCCAGGGCGGCCCCCACGAAGCGCTGGCACACCGGCTCCGTGGTCTCCACGGCGCGCTTCTGACAGATGTACTCGGGGACCAGCTCGCCGTGCCGGTTCACGTAGTACCGAACGCCCATACGTCGCCCGCACCGACCGCAGATGGCAAGACCCTGGAGGAGCGCTGGCCCTTCTCGGGGCGGGCTCTTGCGCCGGTCGGCCCCGCACGCCTGAGCGTTCTCATGGAGTCGGCGCAGGTTTTCCTCGTAGTCCTCCCAACTGATGTACTCGGCATGGGCGTTGAGGATCACCGTGTGCCACCTGTCGCGGGGCAGCAGGCGGCGTCGCTCCTTGCCTCCGACCGATCGACGGGTTTCGCTCCGCCCGTAGACGAAGGCGCCGGTGTACCGTGGGTTCCACAGCATCCGGCGGGCGCGGCTGTGCACCAGCGGTGCCCAGGCGACCTCACCCTTGTGAGGTCCGGTGCTCAGCCGTCGGGGGAAGAGCAGGCCCTGCTCCCGGAAGCTGCGCACCGTAGCCGTCGCCGAGCCGGTGCGGCGGAAGGTGTCGAAGAAGGTGCGGACAGCGTTCTGCACCTGCAGGTCGGGGTCGAGGATGACATGCCCCGCAGCATCGTTGACCAAGCCCACTGGCAGCTTCATCTCCAGCTCACCCCGACTGGCCTTGGCCAGCTGGCCGCCGATGAGACGGGCGCGCAGCACGTGCAGCTCCGCCTCGCTCATGGTGCCCTTGAGGCCGAGCAGGAGCCGGTCGTTGAAGTNNCATGCCCACGGCGGCGACCAGCTTCTGAAAGCCTTCCCGGTCGCTGTCCGCCCCCGATTGACCCTGGTCGCTGTCGATGACCACGACGTGGTCGAGCGGCCAGCCCAGGGCGACCGCGCGCTCACGCAGCGCGTACTGCCGCTTGGTGCTCTCGGTGTTCTCGAACACCTGACGCAGGGTGCTCTGGCGCACGTAGAGATACGCACGCCGCTGCAAGTGGCTCGGGGTCACCTTCTGGTGCTGCTCGGCGTTCATGCGCAGCACCTCCTCTGCCGACTGAGGACCATGGCGGCGAGCAGCCGCACCAGCTCGCCGCTCACACCGGCCACGCCTCGGTCTGCCTGCGCATGGCCTGCCGCCATCGCCGGCGTCAGTCTCGGCCGCGGCGGGCAGGCGCGCATCCAGGCAGCCATGCCGCGCCGAAGCAAGAGGGCCAGGCCGCGGGGCGTCGTGCTTGGGATCTCGCCGAGTGCCTGAGCGCGGAGCGCCTCGTAGCTCTCTTCCAGCTCGGCGGCGGGGGCGATGATGGTCATGTCGTCGTCTGGAGCCCCCCCTTTCGTCGCCGCCCCAGAGCCCGCTCGACACTGCGCGGATGGACTCTCAACCCGAAGCGCTCCTCGACCATCCCCGCCAGAGCGTTGCTGCTCAGCGCAGGATCCTCGGCCAGCGCCAGCTCCAGGGCATCGACCACCGGGTCGGAGAGCTTGTGGGCCCGCCGCGGCCCCGGCCGCTGTGGCACAAGCCCCGGCAGGCCCGACGCCGCGAAGGCAGCCCGGGCCTCGTAGAAGGAGGGCCGCGACAAGCCGAAGGCGGCGCTGGCCTGGCTCACCTGCTGGCCCTCCTCGCGGACCCGGCGCAGCATCTCGTACTTGACCTGGACCAGATCGCTGGCGTCGAAGAACGGGTTGCCAGCCGCGAAGACCGGATCTCGAACCGCCTGCGGCCGGGGGTTGAGGGCGTGGTGGCGTCGCAGTGCGGCGGCCTTGTTGGCAGGATCGTCGGCGGGACCCACAGCCTTCCTCCGATATAAGTGTTAGGCAGATTATGCCGCATCCTGAGTGGTTGTCAAGCCCGTCCTGGGGTTGCTCGATCTCAGAGCCAAATCGGCGGTGTGAACAGGCTTGGCATGATGCTCTTCTCGGCTTCGGCGTAATCTCCCTTACAGAAACGGCATAATTCACCTGACACCCTCCCCACGGTCTCGTCCCCTCAGGAGGCGGGAGAGAGCGAGCAGGTCGTCGACCCGGAAGTGGGCTCTCCCGTCCGCCAGGGCCACGGAGGGGTCAACCCCTTCGACATCGGTCCAGCCCGCGGGCATGGATCGAACCTGTTCCTCGCCCGGCATCCGGAAGAAGACCCGGTGCTCCCCCCACGTGTGCGCATACCCGACCAACTCGAACTCCCGGCCGGTCAACGGGTGGAACGGGTGGGTGACCGTGAAGCGTCCCGCACCGCCGGGACCACATGCATTTGAAGGCTCACGCCAAGGGGAAGGTGGAGAGGGTCAA
>PLTL01000229.1 GCA_003164475.1 Candidatus Dormiibacterota bacterium
GGCGGCGAAGCCGGTCGGCCTCGTCAGCACGAACCTGGAGCTCCTCCTGGACCGCGATGGCCACTTCGAGCGCGAGCGGGGTGACCGTCTCCACCAGCAGGTCGCCGACGGCGCGATCCAGAACTGCCCCGACGAAGCGCTGGCACAGGGGCTCAGCGGCCTCCACAGCTCGCTTCTGGCAGTGGTACTCAGGGACAAGCTCGCCGCGCCCGTTCACGTAGTACCGGACGGCCATCCGCTGGCCGCAGCGACCGCAGACGGCGAGGCCCTGGAGGAGGGCGGGGCCTTCCCGCGGGGGGCTCCTGCGGCGGTCGGCTCCGTTCGCCTGAGCGTTCTGATGGAGCCGGCGCCCGTTCTCCTCGTAGTCCTCCCAGGTGATGTACCCCGGATGGGCGTTGAGGATCATCGTGTGCCACTTATCGCGGGGCAGCGGGCGGCGCACATCCTTGCCGCCAGGAGTCCTGCGGGTTTCGCATCGTCCATAGACGAAGGCGCCGGTGTACCGTGGATTCTTGAGCACGCGGAGGGCGCGGGTGTGCATCAGCGGCCCCCACGCGACATCGCCCTTGTGGGGGCCGGTGCTCAGCCGCCGGGGAAAGAGGAAACCCTGCTCGCGGAAGCTGCGCACGGTGGCCGTCGCCGAGCCGGTGCGGCGGAAGGTGGCGAAGAAGGTGCGCACGGAGTTCTGCACTTGGACGTCTGGGTCGAGGACGACGTGGCCGCTGGCGTCGTTGACCAAGCCCACCGGCAGCTTCATCTCCAGCTCGCCGCGGCTGGCCTTGGCCAGCTGGCCGCCGATGAGGCGGGCCCGAAGCACGTGCAGCTCCGCCTCGCTCATGGTGCCCTTCAGGCCGAGCAGAAGCCGGTCGTTGAAGTGAGCCGGGTTGTACAGGCCGTCCTCGTCGAGGATGAGGGTGTCCGTGAGGGCGCAGATCTCGAGCAGCCGATGCCAGTCGGAGGAGTTGCGGGCCAGGCGGGAGACCTCCAGCCCCAGCACCAAGCCGACCTCGCCCATGCCCACCGCGGCGACGAGCTTCTGGAAGCCCTCTCGGTCGCTGGCCGCTCCCGATTGACCCAGGTCACTGTCGATCACGGTGACCTGGTCCAGCGGCCAGCCCAGGGCGATGGCACGCTCGCGCAGCGCGTACTGTCGCTTGGTGCTCTCGGTGTTCTCGAAGACCTGGCGCAGGGTGCTCTGGCGCACGTAGAGATACGCCCGTCTCTGCAGGTGGCTCGCGGTCACCTTGTGGTGATGCTCGGCGTTCACGGGACGCACCTCCCCTGTCTGCTGAGGACCATCGCGGTGAGCAACCGCACCAGCTCTCCGCTCACGCCGGCCAGGCCGGCATCGATGTTCTCGGTACTCGCCGGCGAGGTCGGCGGCGCCGGCCGCGGCCGCGGCGGGCAAGCGCACATCCAGGCCGACATGCCGCGGCCCAGGAACACGGCCAAACCGCGCGGGGTGAAGCTCGGTATCTCCCCAGCCGCCTGGGCGCGGAGGGCCTCGTAGCTCTGCTTCAACTCGGCGGCGGGGGCGACGATGGTCATGCCGTCGTCTGGAGCCCCCCCTTTCGCCGCCGCCCCAGAGCCCGCTCGACACTGCGCGGATGGACGCTCAGGCCGAAGCGCTCCTGGAGCATCTCGGCCAAGGCGCTGCTGGTGAGCGCGGGGTTGTCGGCCAGCGCCGCCACGAGGGCGTCGACAACCGGGTCGGAGAGCTTGTGGGCCCGCCGCGGCCCCGGCCGCTGCGGGACCAGTCCGGGCAGCCCCGAGGTTGCGAAGGCCTCCTGGGCCTCGTAGAAGGAGGGACGCGACAAGCCGAAGGCGGCGCTGGCCTGGCTCACCTGCTGGCCCTCCTCGCGGACCCGGCGCAGCATCTCGTACTTGACCTGGACCAGATCGCTGGCGTCGAAGAACGGGTTGCCAGCCGTGAAGACCGGATCCCGAACCGCCTGCGGCCGGGGGTTGAGGGCGTGGTGGCGTCGCAGTGCGGCGGCTTTGTTGGCGGGATCGTCGGCGGGACCCACAGCCTTCCTCCGGTATCAGTGTTAGGACGATTATGCCGCATCCTGGCCGGATGTCAAGCCCGCCATGGGGTTGCTCGATCTCAGACCCAAATCGGCAGCGTGGACAAGATGGCCTTGACCCTCTCCCCATCGTCGGCGTAATCGTCCTTACAAAGACGGCGTAATTCACCTTACGTCCCTCCCGCGCTCAGTTCCCGCAGGAGGCGGGAGAGAGCGAGCAGGTCGTCGACCCGGAAGTGGGCTCTCCCGTCCGCCAGAGCCACGAAGAGATCAGCCGCTTCGACGTCCGTCCAGGGCGCCGGCATCGATCGAACCTGCTCCTCGCCAGCGATCCGGAAGAAGACCCGATGCTCCCCCCAGGTGTGGGCGTACCCGACCAGCTCGAACTCCCGACCGCTCAGCGGATGGAATGGGTGGGTGACCGTAAAGCGTCCCGCACCGCCGGGACCACATGCAATTGAAGGCTCACGCCAAGCCGCGGGTGGAGCG
>PLTL01000152.1 GCA_003164475.1 Candidatus Dormiibacterota bacterium
GCGGTCGGCGGTAGCTGGATGGCGCCCAAGAGGCTGCTGCAGGAGCGGAAGTTCGCCGAGATCGCGCAGCGGACCCGCGAGGCCGTGACGCTGGCCAGGAGGCTGCGCCCGGCGGTGGCAGGCGACGGGGCGGCTGGCGGCGGCGGCGGCGTCCTGGTTGGGGGTGCACGCTGATGGCCCTGATCGACATCAAGCCGAAGTCTCAATGCCGGTGGGATTTGGCGGCGCTCGGCGAGATCATGCTGCGCTTGGACCCAGGTCACGTACGCATCTCGACCACCCGCGAGTTCCACGTCTGGGAGGGGGGTGGCGAATACAACGTTGCCCGGGCCCTGCGGCGCTGCTTCGGCCTCGACACCACGGTGGTGACCGCCTTTGCCGAGAACCCCATCGGCCGGCTCCTGCAGGACCTGCTCTACCAGGGCGGGGTCGACCAGAGCCATGTGGTCTGGGTGCCCTATGACGGCATCGGCCGGAAGGTGCGCAACGGTCTCAACTTCACCGAGCGCGGGTACGGAATCAGGTCCGCCCTGGGGTGCTCGGACCGGGGCAACACCGCGGCATCGCAGCTGAAGCCGGGTGACATCGCCTGGGACGTCATCTTCGGAGCCGAGGGTGTTCGCTGGCTGCACACCGGCGGCATCTTCGCCGCCCTTGCGGAGAACACGGCGTCGCTCGCCATCGAGGCGATGCGGGCGGCGAAGGCCAACGGGACCGTCATCTCCTACGACCTCAACTTCCGCGGTTCGCTGTGGAACGCCTCGGGTGGCCCGGAGCGCGCGCGCGAGGTCAATGCGGAGCTGGTGCGGCTGGCGGATGTCGTGATCGGGAACGAGGAGGACTTCCCCGTCGCCCTCGGGTGCGCGGTGGCCCAGTTGGACGAGAACTTCACCGAGCTGGACCCGAAAGCATACGAGTCGATGCTCTTCGAGGTGCTCAGCAAGTTCCCCAACCTGAAGCTGGCCGGGGTCACGCTGCGCCGTGCCACCACCGCGACCCGGAACGACTGGGGCGCGATGATCTGCGCCCAGGGGAGCTCCTGGGCGGCACCGGTCCGGACCGATCTCGAGATCTTCGACAGGGTCGGCGGCGGGGATGGGTTCGCCTCAGGTCTCATCTACGGCTTGTTGAACGGCGATGACCCGCAGCGGGTCGTGAACCTGGGGGCCGCCCACGGTGCTCTGGCGATGACCACCCCGGGTGACACCTCCATGGCTGTGCTCAGCGAGGTCGAGTCCCAATTGCGCGGGCGTGGAGCTCGCATCATTCGATAGGCTGCCCAGCCGGAACAGGTAGGAGCTCCTCGCACCGCCTGCCGCCACGCATCCTGGCCGGGGATGGTTCGGACCGTCAGCGAACCCGGCGCACGAGCTCTAATGGTGGCTGCCCCGAGTGCGGTCAGCCGGGGGCGATGCTGAGGGCAGCCGCGACCGCCGCGAGGGCTGCCAGGTGACCTTCGACCGGCCCCAGCCCGCCATCCGCGGTCTTGATCGAGACGTGGCTGGCGCCGGCCTCGCGCCACCTCGCGATCTGCTCCGCCAGCTGCTCGGCGCCGCCCTCGCCCCAACTCGCCCGACCCTCCATCCCCAGGGAGCCGGGGTCGCGCCCCGCCTCGACGGCACCGTGTTCGACCTCGCTCCTCGCCCGGCTCAGTTCAGGGCCAGGTGGCACCAGTGGGAACCAGCCGTCCCCGAGCCGGCCCGCCCGGCGAAGCGCCAGCGGCGAATTGCCACCAAACCAGATGGGGATCGGCCGCTGGATCGGCAGCGGTGCCAGTCCCACCCCCGTCATCCTCTCGTGCGCGCTTGTTTGGGTGACGGTCGGCTCCGTCCACAAACGACGCAGCAGGGTGACCTGCTCAGCCAGGCGGGTTCCCCGGCCGGCAAAGCTCTGGCCGAGGGCCTCGTACTCGACGGCGTTCCAGCCGAGCCCCACGCCCAAGCGGAAGTGGCCGCCGGTCAGGAGGTCGACCTCGGCGGCCTGCTTGGCGACCAGAGCGGTCTGACGTTGGGGGAGGATGAGGACGCCCGTCACCAGCTCCAGGGAGATGGCGGCGGCCAGATACCCGAACAGCACCATCGGCTCGTGGAAGGTGGAGCGGATGTCGTAGGGGCCGCTCCAGCCCTGGTGGACCGCGGGGTCAGCGCCCAGCACGTGGTCGTAGGCGACCACGTGGCTGAAGCCGAGCTTCTCCACCCCTTCGGCGTATGCCTTGATCGAAACCGCCTCGGCGCCGATCTCAGTCTGGGGGAAGATGACCCCGATCTTCACAGGACCCTGTGTTGCACGGTCTTCAACAGAGAGACGATCCTCCCATACGATCGAAGCGGATCGCAAGCCACGCCAGTCTCACCCGCTGGTGGCGGCAATCTCGAGGAGACGGCGACGCCTCCCGCCAGGCCGCGCACTCCGCCCCATGTGCCGCAGTCCCCGCCAATGCCGCGGCGCGGTGCTGACTGGCTCGCTCTGATAGAGTCCGCACATGGCGAAAGGCGCCTCGCGCATCGTTCTCTCGCGCTACCACCCTCTGCCGGGTCACCGCGAGGAGCTGCTGGCCGCGATCGCCAAGCTTGCCGGGCTGGCGACCGCCGGTGCCGGCTGCTACGGGGCTCGAGTGTTCCGATCGGATCAGGAGAGAGATGCCGTGGTCGCGATCTCGCGGTGGGGGTCTGAGGGCGCCTGGGAGTCCTTTGCCCGTTCACCCGCTGTCATCGAGGAGCGCGGCCGCTTCGCGCATCTCTTGACCCGCCCAGCCGCGGAGGAGCGCTTCCTTCCCGTCTAGAGGGTTGCGACGCACGATTCGGTGACCCCGGCCCGGTCCGATTCGAGTGCTCCCGTGCACGCCGCCGGGATTGTGCTTGCCGCCGGCTCATCGCTGCGGATGGGGAAACCAAAGCAACTCCTGCCCCTCCTGGGACGGCCGCTGCTCGAGCATATCGTGGCCGCCGCCTGCGGCTCCCGTCTCGACGAGGTCGTGGTCGTCCTCGGCGCCAATCACGAGTTGATCCTGCGCCGGGTTCGTTGGGGCCGGGCCCGAGTCGTCGTCAACCCCGACCACGCCTCGGGGATGAGCAGCTCATTGCGGACCGGGATCCTCGCTCTTCCCCCGGATGTCGAGCGGGCCGTCGTCATCTTGGGAGACCAGCCCGGAGTGAGCTCCGAGCTTCTCGATCGCCTGCTGGAGGTTGACGCCGGCTCTCAGCGGCCGGCTGCTGCGCTGAGCGTCCGCGGTCTCCTGCAGCCTCCGGTCGTGCTGGACCGGGACCTGTGGGACGAGGTGACGTCCCTCTCCGGCGACGTGGGCGCCCGAGGTTTCATCCGCGCGCACCCTCAACTCGTCGCACCGGTGGTGGTTGACGCCGGGTCGAACCATCTTGTCGACATCGATACCCCGGATGACTGGCGACGTTACCGCTCGTCCAGCTCTGGTCCGCGGGCATAGACGGGGATCCGCCAGTGCTGCTCGGCCCCGAGGAGCCCCCCGTGACCGAGGCCGGCGAGGAACTCGCGATCCAGGCTCCCGCCCGCAAAGCAGCGGATGAGGAGCAGATCCAGGGCGCTGCGTCGAGAGAACATGCCGCACGACCCGACCCCGATGACGGGGACGTCCCCGAGCGTCGCCAGCCAGTAGCTGCTGCCCGGATGCGTCGGCAGGCCACGTCGGATCACTGACGCCCCGGCGTCGATCAGGTCGCGCCAGGTGCCCTCCAAGGGATCGACGGAGTTGACCCCCACGACCAGCACCAGATCGGCGCCGGAGGCCGCGTCGAACAGCGCCGCGCGAGCGGCGGCGCGGTCCGCCGGATAGCCGATACGCTCGACTGAACCGCCCAGCCATCGCACCCGCCGGCGCAGTGAGCCCTCGAAGCGCTGCCGGGACTCGTCTTCGATCACCTGGCGGACCACGGCGCTGACGCGCAGAGGCAGGAAGGGCTGCACGCGCACCGCGCGGCTTTCGGTCACCGATGTCGCGACGGCCTCGGCCTCCTTCAGGACGCTGCCTGGAATCGCAAGCGGCGTGATCTTGACGCCCGCCAGGGTTGAGCCTCGCTCCACCGGGGTCCCATCGGAAACGGTGAAGATGGTGATGCCGTCCAGGGCGTTGATCGTGGCGAGGGCGGCGGCATCCACCTGGGCCAGGCCCCGCCACGTTGCACTTAGCCGTACCTGGGACTCGACGGGACGGTGGATGTCGGCGCCGGGACCCGCCACCATCGCTGCCAAGCGCAACGCGGCGGTATCCTCGTCGACGTCTCCCTCGTCGAGCCAGACGATGTGAATCGCCTCGGGGGCGGCTGCGGCGAGGGCCGGGGCGTCGTCAGCGTCGAGTCTATGGCCCTTGCTCAGCACCGAGCGCCGGTCGGCACCGAGTACATCGCGGCAGAGCACCGCGCCGACCCACCGCGATAGATCGACCGCCGGGGCGGCGAGGACCTCCGCCCTCACGCCGTCGCGGGCGCCGACGGCGTGGCGGACAGTGCTCCGCCGCGACGCCCCCGGCGGACGGCTACCACCTCGGCCAGGATCGCAAGAGCGATCTCGTCCGGGGTGGACGCGCCCAGGTCCAGCCCGATGGGGCTGTGGATCCTGGCGATGGCGGCCCGATCCAGGCCCGCCTGTTCCAACCGGGCGACCCGTTTCGCATGGGTGCTGCGGCTGCCGATGGCGCCGACGTAGCCCACCGAGCCCCTGAGCAGGACGCTGAGGGCAGGATCCTCGAACTTGGGGTCGTGGGCGAGGCACACGGCGGCGTCGCGGGACCCCAGGGCCAGGCTGGGAAGGGCGTCGTCCGGCCACTGCGCAATCAGCTCGTCCGCGTCGGGGATCCGCTCCCGGGTCAGGAACGCCCGGCGCGGATCGACGACCACGGTCCGGTATCCGGCCGTCTTGGCCATCCGAGCGAGGGGGATGGCGACGTGCACCGCGCCGACGATGACGAGCCGCGGTGCCGGAACGATCGGGTCTATGAACAGGGATACGCCGGCGACGTCCTCGATGCCGGGCAGACCCGAGATCAGGTGGCTCTCCGCGACTGCGGCTGCGGACGTCTCGAGCCCGGGGTCGCCCAGGTCGCCGACCAGACGGGCGGCCTCGTCCGACGCGGCCCGAGCGCCGACGTGCTCACCGGTGAGCACGGTCAGCAGCGCCAAGGGGCGCTGGGCGGCGGCGGCCTCCCGCAGGGCAACGAGCGCGGGATCAGAGCCGTCCCAGCGCAGCGTCTCGACGAAGACATCGACCTTGCCGCCGCACGCCAGGCCCACCTCCCAGCCCAGCTCGTCACTGATGCCATACGGCAGGACCCTCGGGGGAGCCTCCCCGGCGAGAGTGGCCTGGGCCTCCTGGATCACCGCGGACTCGAGGCAGCCACCGCTCACCGAGCCCGCCATCCGACCGTCACGGCTCACCAGGAGGCGGGCCCCGGGCGGCCGCGGGGTCGACCCCGAGGTGCGCACCACGGTGGCCAGCGCCATGACCGGATCGGATGTGGCCCAGTCGTCAAGCGTCGCCAGCAATTCCAGCATCAGCCCGAGTATGGCGCAGCGGCCGAGCGCCAAGCCCCTCCCATCACCGACCGCGCCGGAGGGGGTGGCGGGGGAGCCGAGCGACAGGTGCGACGCCCTGTTCGTGAGGGGGGAGCTCGATCGGCTGCACCTTGCTCAGCCGGGCAACGCCCGCTCGGCTGCAGAGAACCTCGGCGCTCCGGGAGCGGTGAACCAGATCAGCTCACCGACCACCGCGGGCCGGTCCGAGCGGCAGCGGAAACGTCCGCGCCAGCGCCCCTCAGCCTCGAGCTCGAGCTCCATCCTCGCTCCCTGGGGGAGGATGCGGATCACCCGCGCCGAGATCTCCCCCTCATCCTCGGAGCCGACCGGATAGACGCGGTCGGGGTGCAGGGCCAGGGTTTGGGATCCCGAGCTGAGCCAGCCCCGGTATCCGACCAGTTCGGCCACCTCGGGGGTGGCCGGACGGAGCACCAGCTCGCGGGGGTCGTCCATCTGGAGGATCTCGCCGCGGTGAAGGACGGCGAGGCGCCGGGCGAAGGCCTGCGCCTCCTCCAGCTGGTGGGTGACCA
>PLTL01000269.1:0-2681 GCA_003164475.1 Candidatus Dormiibacterota bacterium
GGGCGCTGGTTGCCGGGGCGTCTTCCTCTCCGTCGCTGCACTGGCAGGGAGGTCCGAAACCAGACTCCCCTGGCGCTTTCCGACGGCACGGCTGCCGCGCCGGGACAGGTGGCCGGAGTCAGTCGTGAGCGACGCGGCCGAGGAGGTCAAGGCGGCCCCGACCATGCCGGCGATGGTGCTGCCCCAGGGGCTGGAAGGCGTCGCCGTGGCCGAGACGTCGATCGGCGATGTCCGCGGCGAGCATGGGTTCTTCCACTACCGCGGGTACGACGCCGTGGAGCTGGCCCGAACCTGCTCCTTCGAGCAGGNNCTGGTACCTCCTGACCGAGGGCGAACTTCCCGACCGCGAGCAGACCCGCAGGTTCCGCGAGGAGACGGCGCAGCTTCGTCGGCTGCCCGAGGAGGTAGCCAAGCTCCTGCCGGCCATCGCCGCGATCGAGCCATTCGCTCCCCTCGACGCCCTGCGCACCGCCGTCTCGCTGACAGCCAGCGCGCTCGGGCTTCGGCCGGTCATGGACATCTCCGCCGAGGAGATCCGCCTTCAGGCGGTCCGCATGACAGCCCTCGTCCCGGTGATGCTCATGGGCCTGTACCGCGCCCACCAAGGGCAGGAGCCGGTCCCGGCGGACCCCGAGCTGGGCTACGCTGCCGCCTACCTCCAGATGCTGACCGNNCACGGCTTCAACGCCTCGACCTTCACCGCCCGGGTGATCATCTCCACTGGAGCGGACCTCGGCTCCGCCTTGGTCGGGGCCATCGGAGCCCTGTCCGGCCCGATGCATGGCGGTGCGCCCTCCCGCGCTCTTCAGACCCTAGACGAGATCGGAACCGAGGACCGGGCCTACGAGTACCTGCGCCGGCGGGTTGCCTCGGGCCAGCGGCTGATGGGCTTCGGTCACCGGATCTACAAGACCGANNGGCCCAGTTTGCCCAGCAGGTGGAGCGGATCGCGCTCAAGGTCCTCAACGAGCTGAAGCCGGGTCGCCGGCTGTACACCAACGTCGAGTACTACGCGGGGGTGGTGATGAACACCGCCGGGATTCCCGGCGACCTGTTCACCCCCACCTTCGCCAGCAGTCGCATGGTCGGCTGGACCGCTGCCATCTGCGAGCAGGCCGCCCACAACCGCTTGATCCGGCCCTCCGCTGTCTACGTCGGCCCCTCCCCGCCTCGTCCGCTGCCGGACGGCTACGGCTACAGCTGAGGGCGGGTCCGGACAAGCAGGGCGGGCGGGCCAACTGAGCAGCCCGCCCGCTCCTGGGGGAGGATGTCCAAGCGGCCCGCGCCGCTCCGTCGATCAGTCGCTGGCCTGGAAGCCCAGGTCCAGGATCCGCACCGCCACCGGCTGGTCGTGGTATTCGCGACCGACCACCGCCACCACCTCGCCAGCTGGCAGGGAGGATGGGCTTTCCGCGACCGGCTTGACACCGTGGCCCTGATACTTCCAGGCCCTGGTGCGGCTGGCCAGGTTGAGCGTGATCTCGGTGCCGTCCGGCTCCTTGATCACGATCTGGCCCTGGTTGAGGTTGCCGCCCGTGGAGGTGTCCGAGACCACCTCGCCGGACGCACTGTGGCGGCGCAACCAGCGCAGTCCGGGATGAGCCGAGGTTGCGCCGGGGCTCGCCGAACTGCTGGCGCTGGCCGCAGCACTGGGAGTGGCGCTCGTGCTGAGGCCGGCCGCAGAGACCATGGTCACTCCTCCGGACGCGCCCATTGCCATCCCTACTGCGATCGCCATCCCCCTTGACATGAGCTTGTGCATTTCCTGCCTCCTGACCGGGTCACCCCGTTGGGATGGTCCCTCGTCTGCCTCGTTGCCCTGAGCCTAGGTTCCAGTTCGGCCTGGCACCTGAGACTGGACTGAGAGGACCACCGGTGGGTTCTCTTCCCCCGGCCGAGCCCAGCCAGCACCCGCGGCGAGCCGGGGCCGGGCCGATGGGCGTCGGTCGGGGGAGTCCTGTCTGCGGGCCGAATGTCGAGCTGCCGCCCGTGATCACTCGTGAGGCTCAGGCGGCGGAGGCCCAGGGCCGCACCCAGCCTTGCAGGGGCCCCAGGCCGTGGTGATTCGTCGAGGACGACGGCGGGCATCGGAACCAGTGGCAGGCTGGCGCGAGCAAAGAGCGACATGGCGCAGCGCCGGCCCGGGCGCGGTCGGCGCCCTGGTTCCGCGCTGCTGCGAGACAACCGCTCCTGGGCAGCAGCGCCCTGCTGGCGACCGCTGGCGGGCTACCGGGGCCCTGAGCTGCCCCGGGAGGACCTGCCCCGATCCTTCTAGCTCCACTCCTCCTGGAGAGACCGGAACTGCTCGCGGCTCAGCCGCAGGTCGCTCTCTCCCAGGTCACGCAGCGGGGTAGCCGGTAGGCGCTCCCGATTGCAGAGGTCGACCGCGCCAGGGTTGAAATACAGCAAGCCAGTCACGACCTCCTTGCTGCGGCGACCCTCATCCAGCACCCGAAGTGCCTCCAGCCGGTCTTCAGGGTCATGATCGCGACCCAGCTTGCGCAGCCGCAGGTGGGAGCCGTCGTGCAGCTCAACCTCGGTGGAGGTGCCCTCTGCGTAGTCGACCTGGATCTCCGGCTGCTGGGGGATGAAGTCCAGCTCCTGGAGGACCAGGTCGTGCTCCTTGACGTAGCGGTAGCTCTTGGTCGAGCCCTCATGATCGTTGAAGGTGACGCAGGGGC
>PLTL01000269.1:2686-3136 GCA_003164475.1 Candidatus Dormiibacterota bacterium
CCGTAGACACCGTTGTTCTCGACCACATACGTGCAATCCACGTTGCGACGGAGGAGATGACAGAACTGCCCCAGACCGATGCTGGCGGTGTCGCCATCGCCACTGATCCCGAAGAGCAGAAGCTGGCGGTCGGCGAGCGCCGCCCCGGTGGTCACCGCGGGCATCCGGCCATGCACGGCGTTGAAGGCGTGAGCCCGCTCCGCGAAGTAGGCGGTGGCCTTGGAGGAGCAGCCGATTCCACTCATCTTGGCCAGGCGGTAGGGGTCGACGCCATGTTGGTAGAGCGCCTTGATCACGTGGTTGGTGATCGAGTTGTGCCCGNNAGTGCATTGACCTTGGTGGCGACCGTTGCCATCAGCGGGCCGCTCCCACCGCCACGGGTGTCGTCCCGGCGGGAGCGCCTACGACGCGCTGCTCCCTCTCCAGGATCGCGGCCACCACATCAGCTGC
>PLTL01000335.1 GCA_003164475.1 Candidatus Dormiibacterota bacterium
GGTTCGAGTCCCCGCCGGTCCACCACCCTCCGATTGCAGCCTCCTGCAATTCAGGGTCATCCCCCTGCGGCGTAGCTGCATCCAGGCACCACTCGACAAAGGAACCTGGTGCTTTTGAAAGCACCGTGTTCCTGGAACAAGGCGGTGCTTCCGCGTGTCTCGCCATCTCGCGGCTATTCGTGAGCACGGGCGAAGGCCTCCAGCATCTCGCGGGCGTCGGCGGTGTAGTAGCGGCGGACCATCTCGATGCTCTGCCAGCCCCCGGCCTGCTGGAGGTGGAACACCGGGACCCCGGCCTCCACGGAACGCGTAGCCCAGGTGTGGCGGAGCATGTGAGAGCTGACGTGGATCCCGGTCTGCCGGGTGAGCCGGTCCATGAGCTGCTGCACGCCAGCCGGCGTCAGCGGCCGGGGTCGACCCTGACCGTCCCTCACCTGGCTGAGGAAGACCTCCTGGCGTCCGCCCGCCCGGAGGGCACTGTCCTCGCGCCTCAGGAAGTCTCCCAGCTCCCGTGGTAGGTTCGGGTACTTGGACCGGAAAGGTGCGTTGCGGTCCTCTCGTCCCTTGGTGATGTCGCGGTTGTAGTAGTTGCCCCTCACCCGGACGAAGGCTGGCCGGTTGGTGAGGTTGAGGTCCGACACCAGGAGGGCGGAGAGCTCGCCGACACGGAGCCCGCAGGCGAGCAGCACCTCCACGATGAGGCGGTCGCGGCCCGGCTTGGCGGCGGCTACGATGGCCGCCTCCTGGTCCCTGGTCAGCGCCACAGGCATCTTCCGGCGAGCCGTCCGGGGAACGGGAATCCGGTCGATGTCCGCCAGCACGCCGCCGAAGCCCGGGGTGGCCGCGCAGAAGCGGGCGAGGGCACGGAGGTAGGTGCGGTACTTGACGACTGTCTCCGCCTTGAGCACGGTGCTCACATCGACCAGGAAGTCCTCGACGTCCTGGGTTCGGAGCAGGTGGATCGTCTCAATGCCCCGCACCCTGCAGAACTCGGGCCACCGCCCCAGGAGCAGGTAGTGCCGGGCATTTCGGCGGGTGGTGATGGCCCAGTCCGTCGCGTGATGCCGGAGGAGGGCATGGATCGCCTCCTCGACAGTTGGCACGGCGCCTGGTTGCCTCATGGCCGTGCTCAGCTCGGCCAGGTCCGGGGTCGGAGCCTGAGAGTAGCGGTCGCGCTGCCCGGCCCTGGGACGCCGGTATCCGGTCGCGTCCGTGGGTGGCCTGCTCATCAGCTCGCGATCCGCATGGGCTCGCGCTGGGCGAGCGCCTGCAAGATCCGGATCGCTGTCCGGTCCTGCAACGGGCGTCCCCTCACCGCGGCGTAGACCGTCCTTTCGGCGATCCCCGTCGCGCCGGCGAACTCGGCAAGTGTCCAGCCTCGCTCAAGGACCGCCAGTCGCAGCAGCACCCCGTCGAAGGCCCCAGTCGCGGGAATCCAGATGGCCGCCGCGGTCATGCGATCCCTCCCCGATGTGGGGTGGCCGGGTCTGGCCAGGGCCGGCCGACGTCCACCGCGTCCACCACGGCCAGGTCCGGGCGCCACTCCTGGCCGATGGCCAGGCGCGCCTGGGCCACCAGCCGGCGGGCCTGACGGGCGCTCCGAGAGGTCGCGTTGGCGACCTCGGTCGCCGTCGGTTCCCGGCCATCGGCGAGGGCTTGGCGCACCACCCGCTCCGCTTCCTGCCGCGCCGCTGACGTCCGGACGGATGGCCGTGACCGGCCGGCCGGGACGCCGGACACCCGGGCGACCGCGGCGGTGGTGGCTGACGGCGCCATGGCCANNGCGCCGGCATCGCCGACCGGAAGAAGAGGTGCCACGCTCCGACCATGCAGAGCGCGGGCCACGCGTGCATCGCGCACGCCACCGGGTCGTCCCCGGCCGCCAGGACATTGCCCGCCAGGGTGGCCGCCGTGGCCGTGCCGGCGAGCAGCCATGCCTCGCCGGTCGGCCCGTGACCCCGCCGGGCCGTGAGCATCGCGATGAGTGTCGACGCGAGCACCAGGATGTCGACCGTGAGCGGCCAGAGCCGCGCCTCCCACCCCGAGTAGCCGTGGAGGGTGGCGAGGCGTTGCAGCGTGGAGTAGGAGAGCACCCAGCCGAGGGCGGTCAGGCAGACGATTGAAAGCTCGGCGCCAAGGAGGAGGGCGCGCTCGCGGCTCCCGCTCACGCCGCCCAGCTCCTCGAGCGCGCCCAGCGCTGCGCGATCCCGCCCTCCCACGCGCCGGGATCAAGGATGGCGCTGAGCAGGACCACGTAGCCGAGAGGGTTGGGGCCGGGCTTGGGCCGCCGCCGCCGAGACGGGCGGCTGATTCCGTCCCAGGGGTCCCCGTCGTCCCCGCGGACGACCTGATCGAGGTCGAGCTCCTCCTGGACGCAGAGGCGGCAGCAGCGGGCGCCCGCGGCCATGGGCAGCCCGCAGACGCAGTGCTCGTGCCGGATCGAGCCCAGCTCGCAGCGCCGGGGTGTGCAGGGCAGTTCGGGAAGGCATCGTTCGGCGGTGCCCTGCGGGCGCGGTGCGGGCCCCCGCACTGCGGCGTCAACGTCCGATTCGACCGCTTCCTGCCGCCGGGTCGTCATCCCCGGCGACCTCAAACCGGGTCTCAGCGCGGTGACTTCGTCACTGGCCTTCACGTCCTGCACCTCCTCAGATGGGGCGATGGTTGCGTCACTATGCGTCAGTTTGCCATGGTTAGCAACGATCAGCGATGCTGAGCCTTGGTAGGCTTCGGTTCCGATGGACGCAGCGCCCCTCGGGGACGTCGCCAGGGACTTCGGCATCAGCCGGGACACCCTCTACCGGCTCGTGCGGCGGCATGGCCTCCAGACGTACCGGCGCGCCGGGGACCGCCGGACCTGGGTGGATCGGGATGAGATCCGTCCGCTCGTGGCCCTCCGGCCCAAGAATCCCCGCCCAGTAGCCGACAGCTCCCACACGTCCCCGGCCTGACCGCCGCCCCGGAGCTCGGCGCCCGGTCTCGCTGGCAACCCTGCCAGCCAGATCGACGGTGTTCATCGTGTCTGGCTCCTGTGAGGCCGGATATCGACGCCTCGCAGGCTACGGCCCGCCAGAGATCCGACTGCGAACATCCGTGCAGGTGAAAATTCGTTCACCTCGGGCGGACGGCTACGAGAGGCGCGAACCCCCCGGCATCTCCGGATGCCCCGCGAGCCAGTCAGGGAGACGCTGGGTGACCGCGACGCGGATGCCGGTGAAGGCGCGCTCAACCTTCCCGATCCCGTGCTCGTACATCAGGGCGTGGACGATCGCGATGAGCCCAAAGGCGGAGAAGGGACGCGCCGGCTGAGCGCAGAAGGCGGCGACAGCCGACGGGGTGAACTCGACCCCGTGGAGGCGGCGCGTCTCCCAATGATCCTTCGCGGCTCCCACGGAGCGGCGGTCCTCGATCTCGGCGAAGGTCGATGCCGTGCGCACCAGCCCGATCAGGGCGTACTCGCAGAGGTACGAGTTCGCGCCGAAGCTCAGCCAGGTCAGCTCGTCAGCTTCCAAGCTGATCCCCAGTTCCTCGGTCATACCGCGCATGGCCGTGCTCAGCGGCCGGGGGGCGCCGCTGGCCGGGTCGCCGTCCATCATCCGCGTCGTCCCCTCGGCCACCGAAGGGAAGAAGACCTGGGGGTCCACGGCGGTGTTGCCTCGCTCCGAGACGAGGAGCAGGCCGTCCGCGGTGACCACGCTCAGCCCGACGCCCCAGTGCGTCGCCAGCTCCGGGACGGGCTTCACCCGCAGGTCCACGTCCGGGGCGTACCTCTCCCGCAGCGTGTACGTCCGCCCGCCCGACGTAAGCGGCACATCCAGCCGCTGGTCGGTCGCCAGCATCCGAAAGTACGTCGTCGGACCAAAGTGGAGGACCAGGCGCGGCTCCTCGTAGCCGTGCGTCCTCGACGAGACGTGGAAGCGCAGCAACTTGAAGTCGTCGGAGTCGTAAGGCACGTCCTCGCCCCTGGCCCCTCGCCGCAGGATGTCATCGCGCAGGGCCAGGAACCCCTCCTCGACGTCGGGTGGGTACTCCGGCTCATCGGCGTGGAAGTACGTCTCGATGTTCTCGGGACGGTACGGCCCGTAGCCGGCGACGACCCAGGGGAACCAGATGCTTCCCACCCGCGTCCCCCACCGAGTGTCCTGCGATCGAGCCCGGCCCTCGGTGGGGAAGTACCGGCGCAGGACAGGAGAGGGCGCCGGCTCGGCAACCCGCAGGCCGTCCGGCGGCGCCAGCAACTCCTCCGGCCGCACCCTGAGAGCACCCGCCAGCTTCACCAGGTCCGACACCTTGACATCGTCCCGCCCGGCCTCCACCCCGATCAACCAGCGTTCCGACTTTCCCACCAAGCCAGCGACCACGTCCTGGCTCATCCCGCGCCGCAGCCGCAGTTCGCGGACCCGACGACCGATCGGGTAGTCCTGCACCTGAAACCTCCATTCAGCCTCTCGGCGGGACCCCTCCGCCAGCGCTCGAGCGCAACCCGGGCGAGTCTACCCAGCGACCGCACCCACCGGACCCCTGACCAACCGGCTTCTTCGATCACCGGGACCAGGCCCGGGTCGACGGCTGGCGCGCCTAGCGCCCCGTTGACGTCGGGCACCACAGCGAGGCGGCCGAGATCCTGGAGGGGGTTTCCCAGGCGATCCCGGTGACCCTCCCAGGACCCTGGTCCGCCGTCGCCGCCAACCTGGGTGCCGCACACTCCCTCGCCGGGCAGCCGGACCACGGCGCCCGGCTCCTCGTGGACGCACTGACCGTCGCTCGGCAGAGCGGGATCGACGATAGGTGGCTAGAGTCCTCCGCATCCGGCGGCGCTACCTGGCCCGCTATGGCCAACTACCGGCGGTCCGCCAACTGGACGAACTCCTGGGGGACTCGGCGTGAACTATCTAGACGAGCCGGCGGCAGCGATCCGCGCCGAGGTGAACCCTGCACTGATCCCGCAGAAGGACCACGACCAGCCTCTTCCGGATGTGCGCGCTCTCGGTTCGCACCAAAGGCACAGCGGTCACCGGGGGCAACGTCCACGTGGCTAGCGAACCTCTTTCCGATCAGCAGCTGCACCTTCTCGATCTCGTCTACACGTGGCGCCGTACGAAAGGGCGGTGGCCGACGATGACGGACATGGCACTGCTGCTCGACAAGGAAGGGTTGGACATCGAGGACCTTGCGGACACGATCCCGGAGGATCTCTTGGGTCGTCCGCAGTACGTGGGACCTCGGGGGAGCGGAACTCTTAGCCTCACGTTCGATGGGCTCCGTGCGCTCCCAGCAGCATCCGCCGACCTGGATCTACTCGCCGCTGCGGTTAGAGCCTTATGGGACCTGTCCATGACGCTCCCACCGGAATCGTTCTCTGACACCGGGCCGATCCCCAACATCACCTCTGACCAGATCCGACAACGGCTTGAAGCAAACGGAGTTGAAGTCGATGACGAAAGACTCGCCGGACTGTTTTGGCTGCTGATGGACTACAGCAGGGTGACTCGCGGCGGGGGAACGTCAAACGCTGGGTGGAACGTGATGCCCGACGTTTGGGCGCTACGGCCCTATCGAGCAATCAATAACTTCGGAGACTTCGTGACGGTGCGCGACGAGCTTCAGAGGAAAGATGAAGAGCGCGTGCAGCGCTTTCGCCGGGCGCCCACCGTCGATATCACCACGGGCCTCCAGCGATTCTTCCCCCTTTCTTCGGGTGGCGCGGCGCAAGGCGGCAGCGAGCAGATGGTGGATCTGCCGGCTCCCACGCGTCCAGATGAAGAGTTCGTTGACCCTCGGTATGTCTTCATTCTTATGCCCTTTAGCGACAAAGCCGAGTGGTCCGACCGTGTCTACGGCTGGATCACCGAAGTCATGAAGAGCTTGGTCACGACCTATCCGGGCCTCAACTGGCGTCGTGCCGATGAAATCGTGCAGCATGGTCAGATTAGCGACCAGATACGCTCAGAGATAGTGCGAGCGGGAGTCATCGTGGCCGACATTACGGAAAGCAACCCAAACGTCCTCTATGAGCTCGGCTACGCAGACGGAAAGAGCAAGAACCCAGTCATCCTCAATCAACACCCTGAGGCGTCCCCCTTCGATCTCGCGGCTCAGAGACAACTCCAGTACAACATCGACAACGAACATAGCTTTCGCGAGAACCTTCGAGAATGGATGAGGGTCGCCCTTGGGCCCGTTGATGACGCCGCCACGTGAGTTGACGCTCCGCGCGGCGATGAGCAGCCGATTCGAGTGACCACCAGGTGGTGCTTGTGATCCACGAGAGATCGTATCTGTGACTGCAAAGACTCGACGGCGCAGGAGGACGCCAGGCGGTGGCCGCGGGATGGCGTCTCGACAGCGCACAAAGGAGGCCCGCACCGGGTCTGTGCGCGTGCAGATTCCGCGCCCCCGAGTCACCGAGTACACCTACGTCACCGCAGTCCCGGTCTACCCGCACGGGGAGGCTGGGCACCATGATGGCTCGGAAGGCGATTACGACGTTGTCTACGTCCTTGGTGTGCCGGGCGTCAGCAGCGTTGCAACCGGTATGGAGCTGGACGAAGTCCTAGCTGGAGGCGATTCGTTGCTGGAGGGAACGGGGCTGTCCGCGCAGCTTCAGAGCCTGGATGGGACGGCTAGCACGGCGAGGGTCGTACCTAACAGGGTGTTGATTTTCGCGGGCTGA
>PLTL01000080.1:0-2498 GCA_003164475.1 Candidatus Dormiibacterota bacterium
CCACCGACTCCGAGGGTCGCGCCGTCTACCCGTCCCCGTGGCTGCTGGAGTTGCTGGTCGGGGACGGCACCCCACTGTCAGCCACCGCCGTGCGCACCGGGACGGTGACCCATCCCCGGCTCCACCGGGTTGGGGGTGTGCCGTCCGGCGGCGGGACGCCGCTCCACGTCGGCGAGCGGCGCGAGCAGGACGCGGCGGCAGCGCATCGCGCGGGCATCGACCTCTCGCACACCGCGCTGGCGCGGCGTGACGACCTGCCCCTCGGCCGGGCGCTGGAGACGGTGCGGGCACGCCGCTCCGATCGGCTCACCGAGTTCGATGGCAATGTCGCGGCGGTCGCAGGCCTCCCGCTCATCGCGCATGGGCTGACGGGCTCAGGCCAGTCCGCCACCGGGATCCAGAGCTGGGCGGCCTGCCCCTTCCACTTCCTGATGGGCCGGGTCCTCTGGGTCGCCGGCACCGAGGATGTCGAGGACGAGCGCTGGTGGCAGATCGACGCCGCCGAGAGGGGCAGCCTCATCCACAAGATCCTGGAGCGGTTCTTCCGGGAGGTCGCGGCCAGCGGCCGGCCGGAGCCCGGCGCCGCCTACGGCCCCGAGGACGTCCGGCGGATGGAGGCCATCGCCGCCGAGGAGTTCGAGAGCGCCGCCGCCCGCGGGGTAATCGGTCACCCCCTGGTCTGGGACAACCAGCGCGCGGTCATCCTCGCCGACCTCCGCACCCTGCTGCAACGCGACGCCGAGCAGCGGGGCGCCGGAGGCTGGCGGCCCGCCCACCTGGAGCAGGGCTTCGGCTGGGGGGAGGCCGGGTGGCCCCCGGTCACGATCTCGCTTCCCGACGGACGCGGCGTTGTCCTTCGCGGGTTCATCGATCGGGTGGATCGCGCCGAGGGTGCGTTCCGGGTGATCGACTACAAGTCTGGGCCGGAAAAGAAGACAGAGGTGAGCGCGGCCAACCGGCTGGATGGCGGCCGCGCCGTCCAGCTCGCGCTCTACGCGCGGGCGATCCGCGATCAGGAGAGGGCGGCGGGGCGTCCGGTGCCGGTGGTGAGTGCGCTGTATTGGTTCTGCACCACACGCGGGAACTTCCGCCAGCGGCAGATGGTGGCCGGCGGCGACACTGATGCAGCGCTAGACGATGTCGTCGCTGGGATCGATGCCGGGGTGCGGGCCGGCTGCTTCCCCCAGGTGCCGGGTGCGTACCAGGACTTCTTCGGAAGCTGGGAGAACTGCAGCTTCTGCGACTACGACGGGCTCTGCCCGGCCGGCCGGGATTCGCTCTACGAGGCCAAGAGCGGCGACCCCGCCCTGGCACCGTACCGCGCGCTGCAAGCGGACCAGCCCGGGGATGAGCCATGAGCCGGCCACCGGTCGCCGACCAGGGCGAGCGCGATCGGCTGGTCACCGAGCTGGATCGGACGTTCTTCGTCGAGGCCGGCGCCGGCACCGGGAAGACCGCCGCGGTGGTCGCGGCGATCGTCGCCCGGGTCGCCGCCGGGCGGCTGGTGATGGAGAGGCTGGTTGCGATCACCTTCACCATCGCCGCGGCCGGCGAGCTGCGCGTGCGCATCCGCGAGGAGCTGGAGGCGGCGGCCGCCGGTGCCGCGGTGGAGGAGGAGCGACTCCGGCTCGCCCAGGCCGCGTCGGAGGTGGACCGCGCCCGCATCGAAACCATCCACGCCTTCTGCTCAGCGCTCCTCCGGATGCATCCGCTGGAGGCCGGTCTGCCTCCGGACTTCGAGACCCTGGCCGACCTCGCCGGTGATCTCGACGTCCGGGAGCGATTCCGCCGCTGGTTCGACTCCCTGACCCCGGGGGAGCCGGGCGCCGAGGCGGTGCGGCGGGGTCTCCTGCTCGGGTTGCCACCCGACAAGCTGCTGGGACTGTTCACCGCTCTCAACGAGGACTGGGACGTCGTCGAGCAGGCGACCTGGCCGGCCGGGGCGGTCGCGACGGTGGACCCGGCGCGGGTGCTCGGCGAGGACGTGCAGCGGTGCATCGACCTGCTGCCCCTCTGCCGCACGCCGGACGACAAGCTCTACCAGCACATCGACGCGCTGCACCTGGTGGCGGCACGGCTGGGAGAGGCGGCGTCCGAGGATGCCGCGCTGGTCGCCCTGCTGGCGCTGGCGGAGGTGCCGAAGCTCGGTAATTCGGGCGCCGCGCCGCACTGGGGTCTTGTGGACGGGGTCAACGCCTGCAAGGTCATTCGCGAGACCATGGGTGCGGTCGCGCAGGAGGTGGCGCGCGTCCTGGGGGCGGCCCGGACCGCGGCTCTCGGCCGGATCGCGGGCGAGCTGCGCGACCAGGTGCTCGCCTACGCGGAGGAGCGCCGGGAGCGCGGCCTGGTCACCTACCAGGACCTGCTGGTGCGGGCCCGCAACCTTCTCCGCGACCACCCCGACGTCCTGACCGCGTTGCAAGCACGGTGGGACCTCGTCGCGGTGGACGAGTTCCAGGACACCGATCCCCTCCAGGCCGAGCTGGCCCTGTGCCTCT
>PLTL01000080.1:2507-3042 GCA_003164475.1 Candidatus Dormiibacterota bacterium
CCGCCGTGGAGCGCACCCTGGTCGGAGCCGACCCGCGAGCGCGGGTCCGGCTCTCGGTCAACTTCCGGTCCGGACGCCGGATCATCGAGACGGTCAATGCCGTCTTCGGTGGTGCGGACGGGCTGATGCGCGCCGACCCCGCCTCCCCCGGCGCCCAGGCGGAGTATGTGGACCTGGTGGCCCACGCGCCCGAGATCGAGGGCAGCGTCCGCGTGGTGGGCGAGCCGGTCCCCGGGCTCGCCGCCGAGATGTGGCTGCGTGAGGCCCGGTCGACGGCCAAAGCCGTCCAGCGCATGCTGGACGAGGGCTGGACGGTGGGGGAGGGGACGGAGAGTGGGCCGCGCCCCTGCACCGCCGACGACATCTGCATCCTCATGCCCAGCCGGACAAATCTGCGCAACCTCGAGCGCGAGCTGGAGGCCGCGAGCCTCCAGTACCGGCTGGAGAGTGGCTCGCTGATCATCGCCACCCAGGAGGTGCGCGACCTGCTCAACCTCCTGCGGTCGATCGACGACCCCACCGACCAGGTGGCCCT
>PLTL01000074.1 GCA_003164475.1 Candidatus Dormiibacterota bacterium
GACTTGCCCGAGCCGTTGCGCCCGACCACGAGGGTCAGACCGGGGGAGGGCTCCAGGGTGAGCGTTACCGGCGGCCCGATGCCCCGGAAGCCCTCGACCTCAATGGACGCGAGGTAGGTGGCGGTGGGGGCCTGGGTGGCGTCCGGGGCTGCGGCGGGGGTGGGTTGGTGGCCGTCGAGAATGGCCCGGAGGGCGTCGACCCCCTGGAAGGAGGCGAGGACCAGGGCCGCGGCGCCCTCGACGTTGGGGGGCGTCCCGGCGAGGCGGGTGGCCACCAGGTTCTGGAGAGTGAGGTCGGCCATCTGGCCGAGGAGTCTGGCAGAGGAGCTACCCCGGAAGCCAGCGGCTGGTGGTTGCCGTGGCGCGAAACTGGCAAGTTCAGCCGCCATCAGAACTGGCACTGGAAACGGCCAATAACTGGCACCGGGCGGCCTCAGCGGATCAGCCGCAGCCAAGCAGACGCGATCCTCACACCTACGCGCGATCTCAGCGCGGCGGTCAGAGAGGCAATGGGAACTGTTGGGCCAGTGTCAGATCGTGGCCGATCTCAGTGCCAGCTTCCCGCACCTTCACATCGGGGGAAGGCATGGGCGTCGGAAGCTGCACGTGACGCAGTGTCAACGAGGCGGCCGCCCCCAATAGGGTATCTCGAGTGCCGGGACGTGCGTGCGGTAGCGCCGAGGCCGGCGCGACCCTGGGTAGCACTGTCGTACTCGTGCCCTCGCCCGCAGCAGCGGAACGCTCCAAAACCAGCAAGAGCACTTGACCCGATTGCCGACATTTCACAGTTGGCCAACCCCGCGGCCTATGATCGAAGACCCCTGACAACCCGCTCTCGTGTGAATCAATGCGCCTCACCAGAATCACTGCATCTGGCCTCCTGTCCTTCGACGGGTTCTCGATGGAACTCGACCCGGGGCTTACCGTGGTGGTTGGACCCAATGGCGTCGGCAAGAGCAACGTGCTGCGCGTGCCGGATCTGGTCTTGGCGGCCTTTCTCTTCTCCGAGAGCTCGGATACTGAGGCCGCTGCGCAGCTGGCGGATGCACTAGACGCTCGCCATCTGGGATGCCCCGATGGGCCTGTGCAGTTTGGCGTTGATTTGGCCCTCACGGAGTCGGTGGAGCGTGATCTGGTTACGAGCTTCTGGCAGGCTGCCGCCTACTCCGCGCTCATGCAGGGTTACAGCGGGATGGAGAACCAAGACCTCACGAAGTGGGTGTCTGACGAGATCACCGCTGACCGACTCGGCCCGCTATGGCACGGAACCTTGAGCGTCACCCATGCAGGTCACCGCGACGCGCGATGGGGGGTGTCCTTCGAGTTCGACGCCAACGGGATCCGATACCGGTGGACGCTCGGGCACATGTCAGGCGCCTCCCAACTCATGCGAGCCTCTTTGCACGAAACCCACGCCCCGGCTCGCCAAGTGCGGCTCGGACGGATGTTGCTCGGACGAGACGTCACCCACCCACCAACGGTCCCGGAACAACCCTTTGCGCTTGAGAACCTCCTCCCGGGTGATGATGAGGCCATCGACATCGCAGTGGAGTCCTCGGGCCTCCCGGTTTTCCCACTCCATCGTCGTTTCATTGACCAACATGGGCTCGATCCCAACGTCGGCAATCGGAGCTACACGTTCGGCGTGACCATGATGACCGTCCTCCGCCGAGGCCTGATCCGGGTCAGTGACGCACGGTTGGTGCCCGCCCGGCGGGGCGTGGCGCCGCCCAACCGCGATGCCCCGACACTTGAGGACGGACTGCCTGCTTTCCTTCGGGATCTCAAGAACGGGGACCGCAAGGAAAGGGATCGCTATCGCGAAGTGTGCGACCTGTTCGAGATCCTCGCCCGAAACCGGAAAGTGGACGTTGGGTCGAGGGCGGACGGGACCGCCGTGGCGCGCGTGAGCGTGGCCGACGACTTCGAGGTGCCGATAGCCTTCGCCGGGTCGGGAGCATGGGAGCTGCTCGTCCTCGCATCCAGCCTCGGCCACTCCGAGGGTGCAGTGGTGCTGCTAGACGAGCCGGCCGCCAGCTTCCACCCAACCCTGCAGCGTGACTTGATAGAGCGCCTGGGGCGGACTCCAGGGCAGGTCGTGGTGGTGACCCACTCCCCCTACATGTTGCCGTTAGGGGTTGCTGCGCCAGGGGGAGTGCGCATCGTCCGAGTTGTGCGCGAGGGTCTAGCCAGTCGGGCTCGAGCCATTTCCGCCTCGGACTTCGCGCGCGTTGCCCGCAAGCTACGGTCCAAGGGCAACGAGGCCATTCCGTTTGCACAGCGGGTAATCCTTTGCGAGGGTGAGGATGACGTCGCCGTGATCCGCATTCTTGCCGAGCGCTTCTCCCTCGGATTGAGTGAGGCCAATGTGCTTGCCGTGGACTGTGGGGGGAGGGAGAACCTCCCGGACTACGTCGCTCTATGCGGGGGCCTCGGCATCGCCCATCTCGTCGTCATGGACCGGGATTCGACGAAGGCGAGGGCCGCCCCCCATCTGGCCACACGGGCGCAAGCGGTGGAGAGTGCTGTCGCAGGTGCCGGGGGCTTGGGGGTCCTCTTCGCCTTCACCGAGGATATCGAGACGGCGTTCGGGTTATCACGGAAGGGGCGGGCGAGTCTGGAGAGAGCGGCGGCAGCCGCTGGGCTCGATGGCGTCGACGAGCCGGGACGACTGGCTGGTGCACTGAGGGCTTTCGTGGGCGCTGCTGGCCTACCCTCGGACGTACGGGCGACCGTCGACAACACCGCTGGCGCGCGGGTAGAGTCATGACCGAGTACTGGGAGCCCCGAACCGAGGCCGACCTTCAGGCTTCACTGAAGCACGGCCTGCTCAAGGAGGGCCATCTGCTGGACGTCAAGAAGCAGCCTCCACCCCCGAGCAGAAACGTCGACATAGCCGTTGACCTTGCCTCTTTCGCGGTCGATGGCGGCAGGATTCTTTACGGGGCGGACCAACCCGTGTCAAGCGGGCCGACGAAGCTGATCCCGTTCGATATCGCCGGGCTGGCCGAGCGCCTGGACCAGATAGCCAGGGGCGGGTCAATCGATCCCCCCCTCCGGATTCGGTGTGTCGACATCTCGTCAGGCGCGGACCCGGGCAGGGGATACCTCTTGGCGGTGATCCCGCGGAGCGCCGGGGCACCCCACATGGTCGACGGTCGTTACCGATGCCGTTCGGATCGAACCAACTCAGTGATGTCGGATGCCGAGGTGCGCCGGCTGATTGCCGATCGGACCGCTCGGCAGGGCGATGTCGCAATGTGGCTTCGGGAGGAGGTGGAGCGCGACCCTACGGAGGTGTCCCTTCGGACACAGGGCCATCTCTTCATACTGGCTCAGCCGCTGAATGCCAGCGCCGATCTCCTCGGCTCCGCCATCGGATCTCAGAACTGGAAAAGCTGGCTTCAGGGGGCGTTTCGAGATGCTGTGTGGGCGGTGGGCGGACCCACTGGCCTCGCTCCTGACCTGTTCAACCACGCGACTGGCCTGTCGGCACGACCGACCGGGTGGGCGATCAGCACGCATCAGATTGGGAACGACCGTCGGGTACGGCCCAACGGCACTAGGCCAGCGGAGGAAGACGATCTTCTCGACCTCGAGGTCCGCGATGACGGTGGCCTAAGGCTCTTTTGCGGCCGGGCCTCCTACATGGCCGAGCGGCGTTCGGTGACGTTCATCAACCTGATCGTCCTGCTCACTCGGAGAGTGGTCAGGGCTGCGGTGGCGGTGGCTGCGACGGCTGATTTCCTGGGCGAGTGGGGCTTCGGCGTCGCTATCCGGGGCATCGGTGAGTCCTCGTTGGGTCCCATGCCCGGCAGGGATCCGCGTTTCGTCCACCCGTACGACCAGGTCACTACGTGCTCGACGGACCAGCTTCGGCAGGAGCCTGACGAAGTGGTCCGCCAGCTCTTGGCCAAGTTCTTCCGTGGACTTGGCCTCTATGACTTCATTCCGGGGCTCGACGGGTAGGCCATGGTGTCGGCCGCCGGCCCCCGCCGCGCTATCGGAGGATCGGCTGAAGCAGTGGCTCCAGGCCGGCCCACGCGCGCGTTTCCGGTGAAGGTTGCGCCGGGCGTGTGGGCGCAATCCCCCAAGGGTTTCTGCCAGCTCGCCGGAGCGCCAGACCATCAGGCGAGCGTTCGAGCTGTGTGGCACAATCTCCAGCCAGCGCAGCACCGCACCGCTTTGCGCCCCCGCCGGTGGAAGCTGGAGAGTGATAGTTGACCCGGATCTTCGACAACATCGCATTGGATCTGGGCAGCCATTTGCAGCAGACGCTGCAGATATCCGATCGGATGGATGTGGCGGTCGGCTATTTCAACCTTCGGGGCTGGTCTCTGTTTGACGCGCTGGTCCGTGAGAAGGCCTACGGTGGCAAGCCCGGCCCCGTGGTTCGTATCTTGATCGGCATGGTCATGACCGGGCCTCAGCAGGAGGTTCTGGATGACCTCCAGTTTGGCCTTGAAGGCACCTCGCAGTTCGATGCCGATGCGAACACCGCTCGCGAGCGCAAAGCGCAACTCCTGGAGCAGTTGCGAATCCAGTTGATGCGGGGCCTGCCAACGGCCTCCGATCGCGCTTCCCTGCGGTCGCTGCGCGACCTCCTCGGAGCCGGAGCTGTTGAGATCAAGGTGTTCACGCGGCGGCCGCTGCACGGCAAGGCGTACGTGTGCCATCGCGAAGACCTGAACAACCCCATCACCGCATTCGTCGGCTCGTCAAATCTCACCGCACCCGGGCTTGCCCACAATCTCGAACTCAACGTCGACGTCGTGGACATCTCGGGAGCCGCAGACCTAGCCCAGTGGTTCGAGAACCGATGGGAGGACAAGTTCAGCCGCACGGTGACGGCGGACGTCCTAGATTTGCTGGACGAGTCGTGGGCTCGGCGTGAGCCGCGGTCTCCCTATGAGGTGTTCCTCAAAGTCTGCTATGACCTGTCGCGCGATGTCCGCGAGGGGTTGGCCGAGTACTCGGTCCCCTCTGAGATCGCGAATCAGCTACTTGAGTACCAGGCCACGGCGGTGCGGACGCTGGCCCGGCGGCTCATGACCAAGCGCGGCACCATGTTGGGTGACGTCGTCGGCCTGGGCAAGACGCTCACCGCCATCGCGGTAGCCTTGATGCTGCGAGACGAGCACGGATACATGCCGCTCGTCGTGTGCCCCAAGAACCTCACCGGCATGTGGGAAGAGCATTTCGAGGCTTACGACCTTCACGGGCGGGTCGTTCCCTACAGCATGGCACACGCAGTTCTGCCAACCCTGCGTCGGTATGCCTTCGTCATCGTGGACGAATCGCACACGTTGCGCAACGATGCCCGTCGCGACTACACGGCGATCAGAGACTACATCCGCGCCAATGATAGCAAGACGCTGCTGCTCACCGCGACGCCCTACAACATTCGATTCCGCGATGTCGCGAATCAACTCGCACTCTACATCGATGAAGACGACGACCTGGGCATCGCCCCTACGCGCGCGCTGGCTCAGGACAAGAAGCTAAGCGACAAGGTGGATGGCAAAACCACAACGCTGGCAGCCTTCCGAAGGTCGGAAGAGCCGGATGATTGGAAGCGACTGATGAGCGAGCACCTGGTGCGTCGCACCCGGACCTTCATCAAGAATAACTATGCGCACACCGACCACGAGGGCCGCTCGTATTTGGAGTTCAGCGACGGGCAGCGCTTTCGATTTCCCCTCCGTCTGCCAAAGCCAGTGAATCACTCGTTCGGGGCCAATGATCCGGCCGCCGTCATGGCCAGCGACGTGACTCTGGACACGATCAACCACCTTCATTTGCCCCGCTACGAACTGGGCAAGTACCTATCCCCAAAGGCGGCGCTGACTGATGAGGAGCGGCACTTCGCGGAAGACCTTGCCAGGGGGCGCGGGCACGTCGCTGGCTTCGTCCGTACCACGTTCTACAAGCGGCTTTCGTCTTGCGGGTACTCGTTCACTCTCTCGCTGCAGCGCCACATCGCCCGCAATGAGCTGTTTGTGTATGCCATCGACCATGACTTGCAGATCCCCACGGGAACCATCCTAGATGTGAACCTCGCTGACGATGACGATCCGACCGCCGATGATCTCGATGTGGCGGAGCGGCTCGGCGATGACCCTGCCCGGCGCTATGAGGCATTGGAGGCTGCGGCTCCTGCGGGGGTGAGTTGGGTCCGCCCGGGTCTCTTTACGCCTGCACTGCGCCAGGATCTCACTGAGGACACGGAGGCGCTCAGGCGGCTACTCGAGTCCTACGGGCGGTGGGAACCGGCTGTGGACTCTAAGCTCGCGGCTCTGGTGACGCTTGTCCGGGAGACCCACCCAAGTGACAAGGTGCTGGTGTTCACCGAGTACAAGGACACCGCAGAGTACATCGGGCGCGCGTTGGCAGACGCGGGAATCATCGCGGTGGGGGTGGCAACTGGGGACAGCGAGAATCCCACGGCCTTGGCGCACCGGTTCTCGCCACGCTCGAACGCGCTGCCCGGTCAGAGCAGCTCGGAGATTGCCGACGAGTTGCGCGTGCTGATCGCTACTGATGTCCTCAGCGAGGGGCAGAACCTGCAAGACGCACACGTGGTGGTCAACTATGACCTGCCGTGGGCGATCATCCGCCTCATCCAGCGTGCCGGGCGCGTTGATCGGATTGGGCAACAGGCCGAGAGAGTGTTGCTCTACTCGTTCTTCCATGAATCGGTCGACACGGTCCTGTCTCTGCGACGGCGCATCAGTGCTCGCCTCACGGCCAACGCCGAAGCCTTCGGTTCGGATGAGTACTTCTTCGGCAGTGATGACGAAGTCAAGACCATCACCGACCTCTATAACGGCACCCTTGATGACCAAGACGCCGCCGAGGATGTCGACGCGTCGAGCCTGGCCTATCAGCGCTGGCATCAGGCGCAGGAAGCCGATCCGGTGTTGACCGCCCGCATTGCGGCGCTGCCCGACATGATCGACGCCACCCGTGCGCGACGGTTCACGGATCCCGATGACAGCGTGATCTGCTACGTTCGCACCGAGTCCGGGACGGACGGCTTTGGCGCGGCCACGCCGACTGGCCAGATGCGTCTCCTCACGGGCCACGAGGTCCTTCGGCTGTTTGAGGCGATCCCCGAGGAACACGGCCTCGACCAGCGCGCTGATCACGATGAGCTGATCGCTCTCCTCGTCCGCGGGCCGCTGGCGACTCCCGTCCTCGCCGCGGGGCGGCTTCGCGGTGTGCGTCGCACCCTCTGGCAGCGCCTGGGGACGACCCTGCAGAACCACAGCGCGGACACCCAGGCAGCTCTCGATGAGCTATTTCAACATCCCCTGATCGGCGAGGCTGAGCGCCGCCTCAAGCGCGCCATTCGCAATGGAGCTACCGACGACGACCTGGCCACGCGGATTACGGCGTTGCACCGCGGCCAACGATTGGTCGTGGCGGGCCGGATGGGCAAGGACCCCATCCGGATTGTCAGCAGCATGGGGGTTGCCCCGTGACCGACTCGGAGTTGATTGGCCTCGTGGACGCACGGGACTTCCGCACTCTCTTTATCGACGAACTGGGTTGGGGGAACCCGGATCAGCCGGACTTGACAGTAGAGGCGGGTACGACGCCGTTCACGCTGAGGCAGGTTGCCGGCTACAAGGGCCTCCGGATCTGGCACTGTGCGTGCCTTCCGCCTCGAAAAACCCAGCGCGTCCTCGATGCCCTCGTTGGCAGAGACAACGCTGAGCGCCTCCTGATCTTCACCGACGACGGGCGCCAAGAGTGGCGCTGGCCACGCAAGGCTCAACTTGGAGGGACGAACGCCAAGCTTCTCGTCCACCAGCACGTTGCGGGAGAGCCGAATGAGCGGCTCGCCAAACGCCTGCGCGCCATCAGCCTCGATTTTGCCGTTGACCTGTCGCTGGTTGCGTTGCTGGAACGGATGCGCGATGCGTTCGACGCCGAGGCGGAGACGGCCTCGGTTCAGGCGGCTCGACTCATGGGGACGCTCTTCGCGGAGTTGGAGACTGCAGGGGTGCCGGAACGCGAAGCCACCCTTCTCCTCGCACGGTTGCTCTTCCTTCTGTTCGGCGACGACGCCGACATGTGGTCGCCAGGACTATTTCAACGGTTCATAGCGAGCAGCACAGCGCCCGAGACACTCCACGCAGACCTCCTCGGCCTGTTTGAGGTATTGGACACCCCGGAGAGTACTCGGAAACTAGCTGCGGATGACCCCCGGGCTCCCTTTCGCTACATCAATGGGCAGCTCTACTCGGCACCGCTCACGCTGCCCGTCTTGACGGACGCGTTCCGGGAGGCATTGGTTGAAGCATGTGACTTCGACTGGGGCATCATCTCGCCCGCGATCTTTGGATCGATGTTCCAGACCGTCAAGAGCAAGGAAGCCCGGCGGCACGGCGGGGAGCACTACACGACCGAAGAGAACATCTTGAAGACTATTCGACCACTGTTTCTTGATGAATTAGCCGGGCGCCTCGAATCGGCGTGGGAGGACAAGGCACAGCTGACCCGTCTCCACAACGACCTGGGCCGTTTGCGGTTCCTTGACCCGGCGTGTGGATGTGGCAACTTCCTGATTGTCGCCTACCGGGAACTTCGTGCGCTCGAACTAGAGCTCCTCAAGCAACGGCGAGACCTCGACCTCAGGGACGGGGTGTCATCGCGCGGTGTCAATCGCGCGCAGCTGTCACTTGACGTGACGGCGAGCATTAAGGTGACGCTCGACCACTTCTACGGCATCGAAATCGACGAATGGCCGGCGAGAATCGCGGAGACGGCCATGCTGCTGGTGGATCACCTCGCCAACCGGCGAATGACGGAGGAATTTGGCGAGGCTCCTGACCGGTTGCCCATCGCCATCGCTCCCACGATCAGGCATGCCAACGCGCTGGAGTTGGACTGGGCGCAGTTGATCGCGCCAAGCGAAAGTGTGGTGATCCTGGGCAATCCGCCATTCATTGGCCAGTACACCAAGACGGCGGAGCAGACCGCCGACACGAAGGCCATTTGGGGCCAGCGCTACAGCGGGTACCTCGACTACGTGACGTGTTGGTACGCGAAAGCCATTGACTACTACGGCGAGTTAGCCAGCCGGTGGGCCTTTGTCTCTACGAACTCGATCTGTCAGGGCGAGCCTGTCGAGTTCCTTTGGCGGCCGATCCTAGACGCCGGCTGGCGCTGCCGCTTCGCTCACAGATCCTTTCAGTGGGTTTCTGAAGCGAGTGGCGGGGCCGCTGTACACGTCTCCATCGTCGGCTTCGACAAGGCAAGCAGTCCCAAACCCGTCTTGTGGACCTACGCCGAGGGCGGGAAGGGCGAGCCAGATGCGGGGATCGTGGCTTGCATTAATCCGTATCTGGTCGATGGTCCCAACGTTCTCATCAGCAGTCGCACGTCGCCTCTGAATGCCTCATTACCGCCGGTAGAGTATGGGAACAAACCCACCGATGATGGGCAGTTAATGGTCTCATCGGAGGACTACGATGCCCTCGCGGCCGATCCAGTGGTGAGTAAGTACTTGAGGCGCTTCGTCGGTGCCCGGGAATTGGTCCACGATATTCCGCGGTGGTGTCTGTGGCTGGAAGGCGCCTCGGACGCTGACATGGAAGGGAGCGAGATACTGCGCGAGCGGATAAGAGGGGTCGCGACCTTCCGCGCTGCTAGCAAGAAGGCAGCGACCGTCAAGAAGGCGCGAATCCCCCATCTATTCGATGAACGTCGGCAGCCGACGACGGAGTACCTGGCCATTCCGCGCCATGTGGGCGAGCAGCGTCACTATTTCACTGCTGCAAGGTACCCCGCCGCCGTGATCTGCGGCGACGCTAACTTTCTGGCCCCCGACCCTGATGGCTTCCTCCTTGGGATTCTCTCGTCTTCGATGTTCGTCGCCTGGATGCGAGCGATAGGTGGACGAATCAAGTCCGATCTCCGCTTCTCCAACACGTTTACCTACAACACGTTTCCTCTGCCCGAGGTGCCCGACCGGCAGCGTGATGAGCTTGTCCGGGCATCGGCTGAAGTCGTAGCTGCGCGAGCGGCCCATCCTGGGAAGTCGCTAGCCGAGCTCTACGACCCGAGCACCATGCCGTGCGACGTCGTAGCGGCGCATGACAAGGTGGACGCGGTCATCGATAGGCTCTTCGGCCGGGGAGACCTCACGACGCTACGTGGGCGACAGAAGGCACTCTTCCGGTCATATGCGGTGCTTAATGGGCGGATGCCCACGCGCACTGAGACGATCACCGAGCAAGTGGGGGAGCTGCCGCTTGGCGATCGGCTGTAGGGCCATGGTTGGCCACCATGTCACGGGCTGGAGGACCCGTCCTCGGTTCGCAGCTCGTCGATAAGCGCCATGCCGGTGTGACCAGGTCGAGGGCGCGAGCGATCAGCGGGGTCAGGTCGTCGCTCGGTACTTCGGGGATGGACGTGCTCACGTCTCGATCAGCACAGGGACACCGACCTCCATGGCGACCGGCGTCCAGATGTCGACGTTCTGTCCGGGCGTCTCGATGGAGACGATCAGGCTGTAGCGAGCGCCTGCCTCGCTCCGGTCGCGATCTGGCCTCTCCTTCCACCACCCCGTGACCGGGAAGACCGCGATGGCACCCCTCTGCGCCAGGTCAGCGGCGGTGCCGTGCCAGATGTCGGTATGCAACGAACCAGCCACCCGTTGCTCGGGTCCGAAGTACCACTCGGCAGCGTCACTGTGGGCCGTAGGGCGGTGCTCCTCCTCGGCAAGCGCCAACTGATTGATGCGCTTGCGAAAGGCGTCGTTCGACTCGGTCGGACGACGGACATCGAAGCGCAGCCCGTGCGAGGCGTAGCGGTAGCGCCGCTGCCACCCCCGCCGGGCCGGGTTGGGATCGACGAAGTAGGACAGCGTAATACGCAAGCTGACGGGGACACCACCGAGGTCGTCGAGGACGTCGGTCGGCCAGGGAAGGTCGTGGAGGGTCATTTCCCTCATGCGCCCCTGACCATCGAAGGGGCGGATGACATCCTCGGCGATGAGGGTCAGGGCATCCGTGGCGCTCCGGGTAGCCCGAGCCAGATCGGGCACCCCCATGCCGTACCGGCGGAAGAGCGCGACACGTCCTTGCCGGGTGGGCTCAGCATCGAAGCGTGCCCGCATCGCCGGGGTCCACTCCGCAGAGTGGACAACGAGCGCTCGGACCGTCTCGGGCCACAGGCTCGGGTACTCAGCAAGAATCGAGGCCGCCAGGTGGGTACCGCGAGCCGTGGCGGCACTCGTAGCGCACGTCACCGTCAGAAGCCGCGCATCGTTGATCGGCGCTTTGGTCGTGAGCGACTGGAACGCATACGGTGTGTCGAACGTCGACCCGTTGGGCGAGCGAGCGACGTTTCCCCCTTCGAGCACGACGTCGGGCTTGGCGGGCCACTGCCGGTGGAATGGCACTGACGTCCGACTGTGAGGGGACAGCTCGCCGTTCGGTGCAAGCGGGGTCCACCCCTCGTATCCAGCCTCGTGGTGGTCGAACGTCACGGCCTCCGTGTAGGCACCTATCGTCAGGGCGTTCCACGCCTGCCCTGGGTCTTCGACTGGCTCGAGGTCGCTCCGTTCAAGGTAACCATCCTCAAACGTGTCGACGTTGCCTGCGGCCAGGAGGAAGAGACGGCGTTCCCTCTCCTCTTCCTCGTCGAGAAAGACCATGCCGTCCTCGGTCACATCGATGCCGAGCCCGGCGGCCAGCGCGTCCACCGCAGCGGACCAGGAAGTGGGCTGACCCAACATGATGCGCTCCGCCTCGGCGCCCCCCGCCAGATCGCCCTCGGCGCTCACAGCCATTCCGAATGCCCGCCTGCGGGTCGGCGCCTGTATCTCGACGGTGCTCGTTGCGGTCGCTGTCAGCGCTCCCCACAGGTGAGGCAGGTTCGTCCCCGGACGCTGCATGATCTTGACGGATTCGAGACGGTGGCGCAGGTGGATCGGGCCACCCGACACCACGGCCGCACCCACGTCGCCATAGAGGGCAAGCCCCGCCATCTCCGTGCCGTGGCCATGCCGAACGTCAAGGCCCCACGTGGGATCGCAGGTATGGCAGTCATCCGGCTGGAGTGACGCACTGAGCAGTGGGTGTGCCTGATGGACTCCGGTATCGACGATGCATGCAGCGGGAGCCGTGGGTGCCGCAGGCGTCGTCCTGGCCGCGAGCTGGTCCACCCAATCCGCCTGATCCGCCGCAGGCTCCAGGGCGATAAACGCCGCTGACTCCTTTGGTCGCCGCAGCTCGGCGACGTCATCAAGGACGTCGACGGCACGGGCGAGTTGGGTCCGTGAAGCCCGGACGAGAACCACGAGCCGGTCCGAGAACCCAAGAGTCTGCGCCCCGACCTCGGCTCCCGCCGCCTCAGCAAATAGCTTGAGCCGCTCGACCTCGTGCCCGTCCCGGCGCCGTAACCATACTTCCCACCACACGGCGTCATCGCCCGTGGGGAACTCTGCCCCCGGGTCCGTCCACAACTCTTCTAGCGACGCCAGACCGATGGACTGAATGCGGTCGATCAGCCTGTAGTTGTGAGGCGAGTTATTCGTGGACGTCGCGAGGTACGCCTCGATCCGCCCCAGGAAGTACCCAAGTTGTCCGTCCGGGATGAACACGACCGCCTGCTCGAAGGTTCGGTCATCGACCGTGACCTCGCGCACGGCTCGCAACTCTGGGTGAGCCCTGCCCCGGCGGGGGTCGAGACTCTCCAAGGCCAAGTCCAGATCGGGAAAGCTCTCGAAGCGGACGTAGATGCCGTCCACCGCACCGGCAACTCGGACGTCTTCGGACTCTCGTCGGGCGAGCCCTGCGGCTCCTGCCTGCTCCAGCTCCGCTTGAAGCTGGCGCCCATGCTGGCCCCGGTTGGCAGGCGCCGGGATTCCCCTTCCGGGGATCGCCCGAGGTGGCCTGCGGTAGGGCTCGGGCGCAGCAAGTCCTCGAAGAATGATGTGAAGGCGGTCGCGCTCAGCCATGAGGTGCTACCGAGCAGACTCGCCGTGCCGCTCCCGCAAGGCAGAAACGAGTGCCGCCGTGGCCACGACATCCGCCTTGGTCAGGATCACGTCTTTCGCAGCCTTCTCCGCTGCGAGCGTGATCTCGGCGTGGCTAAGCCCCTCTGCCGCCTTGGTGACCGACGGCCATGCGATGCGCCCCAGACGAACCGCGGCAAGGCGGTTGCGAATAAGCGCCTTTACAACGTCTCCCGTCGGTAGCGGGTACTCGATGACGGCGTCGAACCGTCGGAACATCGCCCGGTCGAGAAGCTGTGGGTGGTTGGTGGCAGCGACAAGGAGACTATCGGACTGGTCCTGCTCCAGGAACTGCAAGAACGAGTTGAGGACCCGCCTGATCTCACCGACGTCATTGCTCCTCGCCCGTTCCCCACCGAGGGCGTCGACCTCGTCGAAGAGGTAGACGCCGTTGGTTTCCTTGAGAGCGTCGAAGACGAGACGGAGCTTTGCCGCCGTTTCGCCCATGAACTTGGTGATGAGCCCATCGAGCTGAATGAGGAATAGCGGAAGGTGGAGGTCCCCCGCGAGGGCACTCGCCGTCATCGTCTTGCCCGTCCCTGGCGGGCCGATGAGGAGCAGGCGCCGCAATGGCTGGAACCCCTGGCTCCGCAGACGGTCCCGTTGGCGCTGCTCCAGGATCACCCGGTCGAGCCGCTCCCGAACGTGGGGCTCCAGGACCAGGTCCGCCATCCGGGTGTCCGGGTAGGAGACCGAGAGCAGTCCGGACAGCTCTCCCCGCGGTTGAGCCACCGGGATGGGACGAGCTGGTCTCGCATCCGATTGCTTACGTACCGTGTCAACGAGGTCACGCAGCTCCTGGGCGAACTTGCCCTGGCCGCCGCGCGACGCACGAGCCGCCACCTGCATGGCGACCGAGTAGAACTGACTGTCATCGCCTTGAGCGTGACTGCGGACGAGTGCCTTGACCTGGTCAGCAGTCGCCATGGGCGTTCGTTGAGCATGGCCTCTCCTGGCCCGTGACTTGGCTCGTGGAAGGGCGTGACATCGTCTTCATCATGGCATGACGGCGTGCCCGGCGGAGAGATCAGCGACACGACGCGATCCGTTCGAGCAGGTGGCGGGCTTGCCCGCCCATCGAGACAAGGGCGGGTACTGCCATCCGGCGGCACCACCGTGGCACGATGGCCGGGTGAGCGCATGGAGAGATCACGGCGGCTGAGAGTGGCCGAGGAACTGGGGTGAAGCCCGACGGAGCAGCCCAGCCGCGACTTGATGGGCTGTGTGCATGGGCCCTGCTGGGACGCCGCTGTTTCGTGCCGAAGGCCGCGACATGCTCCTGTCGCGGCGAAGAGCGACACTGGGGATGCCGGGACGAGCGACCACAGGGGCGACGAACGGCGATGAACCGAAGCGACCGGACCGGACTGTACCAGAGCCTACTCACCACCTTCCTCTCTCGCGCCAGGGAGAGGGGCTACATCGTCGTCGGCGCCCTCGGGCGGGCGGACGCATACGTCCAGTTCAAGGTCCACGGCGACCAGATCTATGGCGAGGTGGGCTCGCGCCAGTGGTCGGAGCCCGAACGGCCGCTTCCGCCGGCTGCGATCGAGGCTCTCGGTCGCCTCGGTTTCGTCGGCGGCGGGCCTGAGCGCAACTTCGCCAAGGACGGACTTTCCCGCTCCGCCACCAAGCTCGCCAAGCTCACCGACGCGTTGCTGCGCGCCGCCTACGATCTCGACGAGGCCTTCTCGCCGGTGGTGCACGAGATCCATCTGAACGACATCACCCCGCCGCGGGCGGAGCCGTTCACTCGCGACATGATCGCGGTCCACCTGCGCGACCACGGCACCCACTTCCTCCGCGACGAGGAGGGCGACTTCCGGGCGGAGCTCAACCTTCCCGACGGCGGCGGCCGGATCGTGGTGTGGTTCGTGGCCGAGGGGAAGGACGGCATGATCTACCACCTCCACGCGACCCCGCCGGAGCGCCAGGGCTGCTCGACGCGCGGGGAGGCGCTGGAGCGCTGCAACGCGTGGAACCGGCAGCACCGCTGGCGCAAGGCGTGGGTCGTGGATGGGGAGGAGCCCACCTGGCGCATAGTCCTGGGTGCCGACTCGACCTCTCGCCGGGCATCACCCGCAGCCTTTTCGACACCTTCACGGAGCGGACCGTGGGCTCCATGATCGAGTTCTGGAGCTCGGTCGTCTCGGAAGGTGGTGCCACGGACGGAGCCGGGGATGAGCAGCCCAGCCACCGCCATGGCACGGACCACGGCTCCGAGCCGTAGAGTTCGCGCCATGGTCCGCCAGGTCAGCTGAGGTGGCCTCCACGCCGTCGCTCGAGGTGGTCCGTGTCCGCCCGGGCCCGACCGCGACGGCGTGGCTGGGGCGGCGGATCCGCGAGCTCCAGGAGGGAGACCCGCTGCGCCCGGTCACCGTGGTCGTGCCCGGCCACCACCTCGGGCTGCACCTGCGCCGCCGGCTGGCCGGTGAGGGATACGCCGGCGTACGCTTCTCGGTCCTGGCGCAGCTGGCCGAGGCCCTTGGCGCGGCCCGGCTGGCCGCCGAGGGGCGCTCTCCGCTCACAACGGTCACCCGCGCTGCCCTGATTCGACGCGCCCTGCGCACCGCCGGGGAGGTGCTCTCGAGGAGCGCCGACCAGGCCGGCCTGGTCGATCTCGTCGCCGCGCTGGCCTTGGAGCTGCGCCGCCGCGGCGATCCCGGCGCCGACACGCGCCGGATCCTCGATTCCTCCACGACCACTGCCCGGGCCGCCCTCCACGCCATCGCTGAATACGAGCGCAGCCGCGCGGAGGCGGGCCTGTATGACGAGGTCGACCTCCTCGAGGCCGCCGCGGCGGCGGTCGAGAGAGGCGATGGGGCCGGCGTGGCCGGCGACTTCGGTGTCGTTGTCGTCCACCTGCCAGCGCGCCTGGACGCTCCCGACGCCCTGCTCCTCCGCGCTCTGGCGCGGCATACCCCGGTTGTCGTCGCCCTGCCCGCGCTCGACGCCGGCGGCGAAGCCGAGGCGGCCGCCCGCCTGGGCGTCGACCTCGCGATCACCAGCGTCCCGAGCGCCACGCTCTCAACCACCGCCATCGCGGTCATCGCCGGCGATCCCATCGAGGAGGTGCGCGCCGCCGTTCGCGATGTCCTCGCCGCCATGGAGGGCGACCACGCGGTCCCACTTCACCGCGCCGCCATCGTCCACGCCGATGACGAGACGTACGGGAGCGCCCTGCGCGACACCCTACGAGCGGCCGGGATCACCCCGGTGGCGCTCGGCGGTCGCCCGCTCGCTGACTCCGTGGCGGCCCGCGGGCTGCTCGGCCTGATCCGGCTGCGGGAGCAGGACTTCGCCCGCCCGGCGGTTCTCGCCTGGCTGTCCGGTCTCCCTCACCGCCGAGGCGTGTTGCGCAGCCAGGCGCGCTGGGACCAGCTCTCCCGGGATTCCGGCGTGGTCCGCGGTGCGGACCAGTGGCAGGCCCGTCTCACCGAGTTCGCCGAGTCTCGTGCACGGCGGCTGGGCCGGCTCGAGGCAGAGGCCGACGCCGCCACCGCAGAGGCCCGCCGCGCAGCCATTGAGCGCGATATCGACGACGCCCACCGGATCGCCGAGCAGGTGGCCGCGATAGACGTCGCGACCCGTCCCCCCGAGGAGCCGACCTGGGAGGCGCACGTGAGCTGGGCGCTCGCGCTCCGCGACCACTTCCTGACTGCCGACGACGCCTGGTCTCCGGAGGACCAGGAGGCGTCGCAGATGGTCGAGGAGGTGGTGCGCGGGCTCGCCGCCGCCCACGACATCGAGCCCACCGTGTCGATCGGGGTCTTCCTCCGAGCCCTCGAGGACGGGATGCGCACCCGCCGGCGCCCCGAAGGCAGGCTGGGCTCCGGGGTCGTGATCGGCCCCCACCGGCTGGTCCTCGGCATGGACTTCGACAGCGTCCACGTCCTCGGTGCCATCGAGGCCGGCTTCCCCGGTACTGCGCCCATTGATCCTCTGCTCGCCGGCGACCCCCTCGAACGACGGGCTCTTCAGGAGGCTCAATCACGCCGCGACTGGCTGGCCGCCCTCGCCGCCGGGGATGGGGGCGATGTGATCGTGAGCGCCCCGGCCGTCGATTCCGAGGGCCGGGCCGTCTACCCGTCGCCGTGGCTCCTCGAGCTGCTCGCCGACGGCGGCGTCCCCCCGCCCGCCACCGCCGTGCGCACCGGCACGGTGACCCATCCACGACTGCGCCGGGTGGGGACCGCGAGCCCGGCGCTCGCCGGCGTGACTCCGCTGAACCTCGCGGAGCGGCGCGAGTGGGAGGCGGTCGTCGCCCACCGTGCGGGTGCGGACCTCGCGCTCACCGCGCTGGCTGGTCGTGAGGACCTGCCGCTGGGCCGCGCCCTCCACATGGTTCGTGCCCGTCGCTCCAGCCGCCTCACCGAGTTCGACGGCAACGTCTCCGGCGTCGCGGAGCTGCCCCTCGTCGCCCGCGGGCTGACCGGAACCGCGCAGTCCGCCAGTGGCGTGCAGACCTGGGCGATCTGCCCCTTCCACTTCCTGCTCGGGCGGGTCCTCGGCGTGGTCGGCACCGAGGACGTTGAGGAGGAGCGCTGGTGGCAGATCGACGCTGCCGAGCGCGGCACCCTGATCCACCGCATCCTGGAGCGCTTCTTCACCGAGGTCGCCTCCAGCGGCCACCCGGCGCCCGGGGTCGCGTACGGTGCCGCCGACGTCCACCGCCTCGAGGCCATCGCCACCGAGGAGTTCGGCGTGGCGGCGGCTCGCGGCGTGCTTGGCCATCCCCTGGTGTGGGAAAACGCGCGCGCCACCATCCTGGCCGACCTCCGCACCCTGCTCCGGGAGGACGCCGAGCAGCGCGGTGCTGGAGGATGGCGGCCGGCCCACCTGGAGCAGGCCTTCGGCATGGCCCCGGACGGGACCTCGTGGCCTCAGGTCACGGTCACGCTCCCCGACGGACGCAGCATCGCCCTGCGCGGCTATATCGACCGGGTCGATCGCAATGACGAGGCGGTCCGGGTCATCGACTACAAGACGGGGCGGGATCCCGGGACGAAGGTGAGCATCATCAACCGGCTGGATGGCGGCCGCGCCGTCCAGCTTCCCCTCTACGCTCGCGCCCTTCGCGATCGCGAGCGGGCCGAGGGGCGTCCGGCCCCGGAGGTGACCGCCCTGTACTGGTACTGCACCAGCCGCGGGAAGTTTCACCAGCGGGAGGTCAGGGTCGACGACGAGGTCGAGGCGACCCTCACCGACGTGCTCGCCGGGATCGACGCCGGCGCGCGTGCCGGCTGCTTCCCCGCGGTGCCCGGGCCCTTCCAGGAGCACTTTGGGAGCTTCGAGAACTGCAGCTTCTGCGACTACAACACGCTCTGCGCCAGCGGCCGGGACTCCATCGAAGCGGCCAAGAGGGCCGATCCGGCGGTCGCGCCGTACCGCGCCCTGCAGCCGGATGTGCCCGAGGACGAGGTGTGAGCGGTCCACCAGTCGCCGACCAGGCCGAGCGCGACCGCCTGGTGTCCGAGCTGGAGCGGACGTTTTTCGTCGAGGCCGGCGCCGGCACCGGGAAGACCGCCGCCGTGGTCTCGGGGATCGTCGCCCGGGTCGCCGCCGGACGGCTTGTCATGGAGCGGCTGGTGGCGATCACCTTCACCATCGCCGCGGCCGGCGAGCTGCGGGTCCGCATCCGCGAGGCCCTGGAGGCAGCTGCCGGCAGCGCAGCGACCGATGAGGAGCGGCTCCGTCTCGGGCAGGGGGCGTCGGAGGTGGACCGTGCCCGCATCGAGACCATCCACGCCTTCTGCTCCGCCCTCCTGCGGATGCATCCGCTCGAGGCGGGCTTGCCTCCCGACTTCGAGGCCCTTGCCGACCTCGCCGGCGATCTCGACGTCAGCGAGCGATTCCGCCGCTGGTTCGACTCGCTGACGCCCGGCGAGCCGGGGGCCGAGGCGGTGCGGAGGGGATTGCTGCTCGGACTGAACCCCGACGGGCTGCTCAAGCTCTTCATCGCTCTCAACGAGAACTGGGACCTCGTCGAGGTGGCGGACTGGCCGGTGGGGGCGATCTCGGCGGTGAACCAGGCGCAGCTCCTCGGTGAGGACGTCCAGCAGTGCGTCGAGCTCCTGCCGCACTGCCACACGCCGGACGAGCTGTATCAGCGCGTGGATGCACTGCGGCTGGTGGCCACCAGGCTTGGGGAGGCAGTGGACGAGGACGCAGCACTGGTCGCGCTGATCGCGCTCGAGCAGGCACCGGCGCTGGGCCGTTCGGGCAACCAGCGCAACTGGGATGCCGTCGACGGCGTCAACGCCTGCCGGACGATCAAGGACACCTTCCATGCCGCCGTCGAAGAGGCGAAGGCCGTCCTCGGGGCGGTACGGACCGCCGCCATCGGCGGGATTGCGAAGGAGCTGCGCCACCTGGTCCTCGCCTACGCCGAGGAGCGGCGCCAGCGTGGGCTGGTCACCTACCAGGACCTCCTGGTCCGGGCCCGCAACCTCCTGCGCGACCACCCGGACGTCCGCGCCGCGCTGCGGGCTCGCTGGGACTTCGTCGCCGTCGACGAGTTCCAGGACACTGATCCCCTCCAGGCGGAGCTGGCCCTCCGCCTCTGCGCGGTCGCGGACGAGACGGACGGCGGGTGGCGCGAGGTGCCGCCGGAGCCGGGCCGGCTCTGTGTGGTCGGGGACCCCAAGCAGTCGATCTACCGCTTCCGTCGCGCGGACATCGCCGTGTACGCCGCCGTCGAGCGCAACCTGGTCGGGGCTGACCCGCGGGCGCGGGTTCGGCTCTCGGTCAACTTCCGATCCGGGCGGCGGGTCATCGACGCGGTGAACGCCGTCTTCGGGGGTGGGGACGGGCTGATGAGCGCGGACCCCGCCTCGCCGGACGCCCAGGCGGAGTATGTGGATCTGGTGGCGCACGCGCCGGAGATCGAGGGAAGCGTTCGCGTCTTCGGTGGGCCGGTCGACGGGCGGGCCGCCGTCATGTGGCTCCGCGAGGCCCAGGCCAGTGCGGCCGTCATCCAGCGCATCCTCGCCGAGGGCTGGACGGTGGGGGAGGGGACGGATCGCGGACCGCATGCCTGCACGGCGGACGACATCTGCATCCTCATGCCCAGCCGGACCAATCTGCGCAACTTCGAGCGCGAGCTGGAGGCGGCGGGGATCCAGTACCGGCTGGAGAGCGGCTCGCTGATCATCGCCACCCAGGAGGTGCGCGACCTGCTCAACATCCTGAGCTCGGTCGACGACCCCACCGACCAGGTGGCGCTGGTCGCCGCGCTGCGGAGCCCGGCGTACGGCTGCAGCGACAGCGACCTGGTGCGCTGGAGGGCGTCCGGCGGGCGCTGGTCCTATGAGCGGCCGGGTTCTGGCGACGAGCCGCGGGTGGCCGCCGCGATGTCCGACCTCCGCGACATCCACGAGCTGCGGCACACCTGGTCGGTCCCTGCATTGATTGACGAAGTGCTCGCGCGCCGGCTGCTTCGGGCGTCGGCCTTCGATGACTGGCGACCGCGCGAGGCCCACCGCCGCTACCGCTTCGTCGCCGACCAGGCGCGAGAGCTCGCCCGCAGCGGGCGGAGCACGCTCCACGACACCGTCGATCACCTGGAGCGGCTCGCGAAGAACCTGACGTACGACTCCGTCGCCACCGAGGAATCTACGGATGAGCACTCCATCCGGGTGATGACGATCCACGCGGCGAAGGGCCTCGAATTCCCCATCGTCATCGTCACCGGACTGGGGCGCAAGCCGCTGGCGCGGCCACCCGTGATCGTCCCTGACCACATCTCCGGGAGCGTCGAGCTTCGCCTCGGGGACTTCACCACCGCCGGCTGGGAGGCGGTGGACGCTCGGGAGAAGTCGATGGAGGCTGCGGAGCGGGTGCGCCTCCTTTATGTGGCGCTCACCCGCGCCCGGGACCACCTGGTGGTCGGGCTCTTCCGCGCGACCACCAGGGGTGACGAGACGGACGCCGGGCGGCTCGACCCGCGGCTGCGCGCCTGCGACGGGGTCGATGCACTGGAGGAGGAGTGGGAGGCGGCCGCCCCGGGCAGAGGGGCGGGTGAGGTCGACTCCACGACCGCGGAGGAGCATCTCGGCGCGGAGGAGGCGTGGGTGGCTCGCCGCGCCGGGCTGCTCTCCCAGCTCGGCGTCCTGCGGACGCAGACCGCCACGGGTCTGGCCCACACCGACGACGAGGCCGGCCTCTCGGACGAGGCAGGCGAGGACATCGCCGCCAGCCGGCGCGGTCGCGCCGCCACGTCGCGGGGGCGCGCCGTCCACGCCGTGCTCCAGGTGATCGACCTGGCGACCGGGGCCGGCCTCGACGATCTCGCCCGGGCCCAGGCCGACGCCGAGGGGATCCCGGAGCAGGCGCCGGAGGTGGCGACCCTGGTCAGGGCGGCGTGCGACAGCGAGCCGGTGCGGCGAGCCGCCGCCCTGCGACACTGGCGCGAGGTACCAGTGGGCGCCCGCGTCGAGGGCGTGGTCCTCGAGGGGTTCGTCGACCTCCTCTATGAGCTCCCCGACGGGCGGCTGGTGATCGTGGACTACAAGACCGATGCGGTTCATGGCGCCGAGGTCGACAGGCGGATGGAGCGGTACCGGCTTCAGGGCGGCGTCTATGCGCTACTGGTGGCCGAAGTGACCGGCTGGGAAGTAGCCCGCGTCGAGTTCGTCTTCGCGGCGGCGGGAGAGGTGCGGGCGGTCACCGACGTCGGGCCGGTGGTCGGTGAGGTGCGTGCGCTCCTGGGGTCGCCCCGTGCCATCCCGACGGAATAGGCGGGACTGGTGGGAGTAGGCCCACCGCGGAGACGAGAAGAGCATGAGTCGCGCCTACGACAGGAGCGTGTCGTTCGGGGTGCGGCGCCGTCCGTTGACGGTTGGTCGGCATCAGCGCACTGCCGGACTTTGCAGAATCGCATCTGGGAGGCTCAGCGACGCGCGCACCACGTACAACTCGATCAGGTCGGGATGAGAGACCACGGACCACGCAGCACGAGCGTCGCGTGCGGCCTCTGCCAGGGCCCGGCGGACGAGTGCCGACGAATGCGGGTCCTGCAGAGGGGCTGGAGTCGCGGATGACACCTTGGGCGGGATCATCAGGTACGCGGCGAGGAGTGTTGGCCCATCGAGGAGTGCCCACCCGCCCTGTTCTGCCGCCGTCTCGTCGCCGGGGCGCTCCCGGCAAGCCTCCCACAGAGCGGTACGTGCGAGGGAACGCAGGCCGGTCCAATCGCTCGCCGCCAGCTGGAGGAGGGCCAAGACGGTCGGGGGGAGCCGGTCGCCGAACCGTAGCGGGCCCTCGTCCCACCACCTCGGCTCGAGCGGTGCGACCGGGATGATGGCGTTCTCACCCTCGGGGATCGGCGAGTGCGTCGCCACCACGCGGTCGGCCATCCCGCCGAGCAGCCGCTGACCGAAGGCCGCGGCGCCCGCACTTCCCTGGGCGTCGTTCATGATGACGGCCTCCGGGGTGGGAGGCTGGAGCTCGCGCACGATCAGCGGTTGGACGTCTCGGAGCCGGAGCGGATCCACACCACGGACCTGCATGGGGATGACGGTCAGCCCGTAGCCGTCACGCCTCGGGGAACCCGCGGTGAGGGCGCCGAGGAGGCGAGGGGAGAGGAGGCGGGCAGGGTGCGGCAATGTGAGGGGGTCCTCGTGCGGTCTCCGGTGCGGTGCTTGCCCTGCACCGTGCATCCGGGCGGCGACAGCTGTCCGTCGCCAGGACCTGGTTCGTGCCCCTCTCGACCGGCGATCAGCGCGCCGCCTCCGTGGTGCGGATCGGGTGCAGCGGGCCCGATCGTCACGAGCGCGGTTTTCTTGAGAAGTCGGACGACACTCAGTTGTCGTGGCGACGGTCCACGCTGCGCCCATGGCTCTCACCAGCGACGATGCTCGCGCCTATATCGCCAGGGTTCGCTGGCAGTTCGCCAAGACGATGCCCCAGTGGCCCCATGAGTACACGGTGCGGGAGTGGAGGCCCGATCTCGAGCCGGACTTCCTCGGGTTCGCGGCACTGATCCGCGGCGAAGGCGCGGTCAAGCCATGGCCTCGGGACGCGGCCCATCCGCGCTATCACCACACCTACCTCGAGCTCGACGGCTGGGAGTACTGGACGATGGGAGCGCCGCTGCCCGCGACTACGGTGATCAACCGCGCGCGGATCGATCAGTCGTCGGCGTAGAGCCTCGCCCCGGCGGCCATCGAGTCGGCGACGTGCTGGCGGAGTGAGGCCGGGGCCATCACCTCGACCTGGGCTCCCCAGCCCAGCACCCAGGGCCGCATCTCCACCTCGCTGGCCACGGTGAGCCGCAGCTCGACCCCGCCATCCTCTCGGTCGGTGAGCTGGGCGCTGCGGTGCCAGAACGACTGGCGCACCCGGGCTGCGGCCTCGGGGGCGAAGCGGAGCACGACCTCGTCGTGGCCTTCCGACTGCCAGATCCCCCAGGAGCCGGAGACCAGGGCGTCGACGTCGAAGTCGGCGGGCGGCTCGAAGCGCTCGCGGACCACCCGGGCCCGGGAGATGCGGTCGAGCCGGAAGAGGCGCACCGCGCCCGACGCCTCGTCGTGGGCGAAGACGTACACGGTCCGGCTCTCCGGCCGTGGCTCCAGGAAGTACGGGTGGACGACCCGGCGGGAGCCGTGCCCCTGGGCGTCGGTGTATTCGATCTCCAGCTTCAATTGGCCCGTGAAGGCCTCGACCACCGTCCTGCGGAGCTGGAGCGCGACGGGATCCTCCGGCCGCTGTTCGACCGTCTCGATGAAGCGGCCGAGCAGATCGGTGACGGTGGGGACCTTCAGGGCGGCGGCCAGGCGGGCCATGGCCCCGACCAGGGCGGGATCGCGGTCGGGGTAGAGCTGCTGGAGCAGCCGGACGGCGATGAGCAGGGCGGTGGCCTGATCGCGGTCGAGCTGGAGGGCGGGGAGCCGGGTGCCCTCGCCAAGCCTGTAGCGGCCGTCGACGGCGACGATGTCGAGGCCGACGTCGTCGCGGAGCTGGC
>PLTL01000354.1 GCA_003164475.1 Candidatus Dormiibacterota bacterium
TGAACGGGTCCTGGAAGACCATCGGCACCTCGCCCCGGTACCAGAGCAGGTCCTTGCGGGAGCGCAGGTTCTGGACCAGGCGCCCCCGGTAGTGGATCTGGCCTCGGGTGGGCTTGTAAGCCAGCGCCAGGAGCCGGGCGACGGTGCTCTTCCCGCTCCCGCTCTCCCCGACCAGAGCGACGATCTCCCGCTCAACGATCGTGAGATTCAGGTCGTCAACGGCGTGCAGGACCTGGCGCGAGAACATACCGCCGAGCTGGAAGTGCCTGGTCAGATCGACGGCGCGGAGGAGCTCCTTTTCGGCCAGCGCGCTGCCTCCATTGGAGGCCCCCGTCTCAACCATGGCTCAGACGGCATCCTTGAGCCGCTCGGTGTAGAGGAGACAGCGCACCTCGGCACCGTCGACAGGGTACAGATCGGGCTTGCGGCTGGTGCACTCCGGCATTGCCTCGGGACAGCGCGGATGGAAGCGGCAGCCGGTCGGAGGCCGGGCGAGGTCGGGCGGTCTCCCGGGGATCCCGGTGAGCGGCCGGCGCGGGCCGCGGATGGAGGGGAAGGCATCCAGCAGCCCCCTGGTGTAGGGGTGGTATGGCCGCTCGAAGAGAGACTCGGTCGCGGCAACCTCGGCGACCTGGCCGGCGTACATGATCATCACCCGGTCTGAGTAGTGGCTCACCAGAGACATGTCGTGGGTGACGAAGATGACGGCGAAGCCGAGCTGCTCCTGCAGTTGCTTGATCTGGTTCATCAGCGAGCGCTGGCCCACCACGTCAAGGGCTGACGTCGGCTCGTCCATGATCACCAGCTGAGGCTGGAACAGAAGGGCCATGGCAATCATCGCGCGCTGCCGCATTCCGCCGCTGAGCTGGTACGGGTAGCTTCCGAGATGCACGGCATCGATCCCGACCAGCTGGAGAACCTCGGCGGACCGCTGGTGGATCGCCTCGCGAGACATCTTGGTGTGGGCTGCGAGGGTGTCCGTGAACTGCGCTGCGATGCTCTTCATCGGGTTCAGCGCATTCATGGCGCTCTGCATCACCACCGAGTAGTCGCGCCAGCGCACGTGCCGCAGCTCACCCTGGCTGAGCCGGACCAGATCCGTGCCCCTGAAAGTCACCTTCCCGGCGATGATCTCGGCCGGGCTTGAGAGCAGCTGGGCGATGGCGAAGATCAGGGTGGACTTGCCACAGCCGGACTCGCCGATGACCGCCAGAAACTCGCCGGCAGTGACTGTCAAGGTGACGTCGTCCACTGCCCGAATGTCCACCGCCTCAGTCCGGTAGTCGACGGTGAGATCGCTGACCTCAAGCAGGAGTTCGGGCACGTCGCTTCCTCACCGGCCGCAGGGCGGGGTTACCGATCTCGTCGAAGGCATAGTTCACCAGGGCGAAGCCGGCACCCATCAAGGCCACGGCGAAGCCCGGCGCGAGGATCCACCAGATGTTGCCCGACTCCAGGGCGCCATTCGACTCAGCGTAGTAGAGCATCGTGCCCCAGGTCATCTGGCTGCTGTTGCCCAGGCCCAGGAACTGGAGGCCGGCCGCGAATCCCACCACGAAGACGGCCAGTCCAAGGAAGGAGGCGACCAGGAGGGAGGTCATGTTGGGCACGATCTCCGCCAGGATGATGTACGAGGTCCGCTCTCCCCGGATCCGGGCGGCGAGGAGGAAGTCCCGGCTCCGCAGGGACATTCCCTGGGACCGCAGCTGTCTGGCCTGGAACGCCCAGCAGGTGATGCATAGCACGATGATCATGCTCATGGCGCCGGACGGCAGGTATGAGGCGAGGACGATCAGGAGCGGCAGGGTGGGGAGGATCAGGAAGACATCGGTGAGAAGGGAGAGCCAGCGGTCGGTGAACCCACCGACATAGGCTGCGGTGACCCCGATGATCATCGAGATGAAGGTGGCGATCGCGCTCACCACCACCACGATGATTACGGTCAGCCGGGTGCCCCAGATGAGCTGGGAGAAAACGTCCTGCCCGACTGTGGTCGTGCCCAACAGGTGCCGGGACGACGACCCCAGGTTGACTCCATAGATGGCCGCCTGGGGGTTGTCGTGAGCGATCAGGCCCGGGAAAGCGGCCACGAACGCCAGGATGAGCAGGATCAGGACCCCTGCGGTGGCCTTGCGGTTGCCGAGGATGGCCCGGAGGAGGTTGCGCAGCGCACCCACCAAGCGCTGACTGGCCGCCACATTCGGAGTCGTCTCCGCGGCGCTGATCAGAGGTACGCTCATGGCGCGATCCTCATGCCTCCCGGGTCCGCGGATCGAGCACCGCGGTGGCGAAGTCGGCGATCAGCACGCAGACCAGCACCGCCAGCGTGTAGAAGAGGAAGAGGCCTTGCATCAGCGCCAGGTCATAGTCGGTGGAGCTGGTGTAGAAGAGGTAGCCGAGCCCCGGATACGAGAACGTGTACTCGACCAGGATCGAGCCACCCAGCACGTAGCCGAGCTGCATGGCGAAGCCGGTCAGGTTGGGAAGGATGGCGTTGCGGGCCGCGTAGTCGAGCATGATTCGCCAGGAGGAGAGCCCCTTGGCCCGTGCCATCTTGACGTAATCCTCGGAGATGGTGGTGATCATGTTGTTGCGCATCGAGTAGACCCACAGGCCGGTGGTCACTATGGTCAGGGTGGCCCCGGGCAGAATGGCGTGGACCAGTACGTCCCCGATGAAGGAAGGTGACAGGGACGGAGCGACAGCCATGCTGTAGTTGGAGCCGAGCGGCAACCAGTTGAGGAACACCGCGAAGATGAAGATGAGAATCAGGCCTACGAAGAAGAGGGGGAAGCTGGCGACGATGAAGAGGAGTGGAGGGAGAAAACTGTCCAGTCGGCCGCCCCGCCACCAGGCGCTCACCACCCCGACGATCGTCCCAGCTAGGAAGGCGAGGATCGTCGTGATCCCCACCAGCCCGATCGTCCAGGGCGCCTTGTTTAGGATCTCGGTCAGCACCGGGACCCTCTGGGCGGTCAGACCGAACTGACCGGTGAAACAGTTCCCCAGATACTGGAAGTAGGTGAGGATCACGTTCTGGTGGACGTTGACGCCGAACTCGATCTCCAAGGCGTGCAGGGCTGCTGGGGATATGCCGTGGTAGGTGGCCAGCACCGCACTGGCCTCGTTGCCCGGAATGGCCCGCGGGATGATGAAGTTGACCGTCAGGGCCGCCCAGAGGGTCACGAGGAACAGGCCCAGGCGGCGGACGATGTATCTCATGCGTCCACCGTCTGGGTCCTGCTCCCCACCTGATTTAGTTAGCTGATCGGATAGAGGTGGGTGAGGATGATGCCGTCATCCGGGAGGTTGTACACGGCTGGCTGAGCGTAGGGGTTGGCTGCAGTCGGCCAGCCCCCGATGTGTTGGTTTTCATACTCGAACCAGCTGACGCCCTCGGTCACCGGGATGAACGGGATGTCGTCCACCATCACCTTCTCGATCTGGTGCATGATGGTCACCTGTTGCGCCGGGGTCGCCGCCCCGTAGGCGTTGAAGAGGGCGTCGGTCGAGGGCGATGAGTAGCGCGAGTAGTCAGTCGAGCCGATGTTGCCGCTGAAGAGCAACCCGCGGAGCTCGTAGTAGGGACTGGGTCCGTCCACCGGATACGGGCCACCGCCTCCAGCGTATGCGAGCTGGAAGCTGCCACTCTCAAGGGCGGTCACGTAGGGGCCACTGTTCTCGTCCTCAGCCGTGATCTGGATCCCGACTGCCTTCAACTCCTGGGTGATCACCTGAAGCGACGAGTCCCAGTCAGCGAAGCCGCTCACCGTGATGATGGTGAAGGAGAGCTGCTGGCCCTGGGCGTCCTGGTAAATACCGTTCGAGCCCTTCTTGAACCCCGCTGCCTCAAGGATCTGGTCAGCCTTGCTGGGGTCATAGGTGACTGTGTTCAGCGATGGCTCGTACCACTTCTTGAAGGTGGGCAGGACGACGCCCGTCTGGTTGGCGGGCGGCTCATAGCCACTCTCCCCACGCTTGGCAATGTCGGGGCGGTTGATGGCCAGGCTGATCGCTTGGCGCACCGCCAGCTTGCTCAGGAGTGGGTTGGCGAGGTTGGGGAAGATCGAGACGTCCTCGACAGGCGGGAACCAGTAGTGGCGGAACGCTGGGTCCTTGGCGACATAGGAGGTCTTGATGTTGGGCAGGGGCTGGCCGCCCCACTGCGCCTGACCTTGGATCAGCTCGAGGTTGCAGGGCGTGCTGCTCAGGAAGGCGGGGTAGTCGAGCTCCTCGATCTGGGGCACCGGATGACCGGGCTTGCTCTGCCAGTAGTGGGTGTTGCGCAGGTACTTGATGTTGTCCAGGGAGCAGCTCTTCACCAGGTATGGGCCGGTACCAACGGGGTTGGGGTCGGAGTAGGAGATGAGGTTGCTCTGGTCCAGGGAGGCCCAGATGTGCTGGGGAATGATGGGAGTCTGGTCGGCGACGTAGTAGAAGTAGGGCTCGGCCGGGCCGCTGAAGGTGAAGACCACTTGGTTGGCGCCCTGGAGAGCCACGTTGGTCAGCGCCCCGCCGTGGACGCTCCAGAGCGCGTCGACGTCCAGGGTGGCGTTTGCCTTCATCGCGTCGAAGGTGTAGACGACGTCATTGGCTGTGAAAGGCTTGCCATCGCTCCACTTCACGCCGCTGCGGATGGTGAAGGTGAGCGTGGTGTCGTTGTTGCTCCACGTCGATCCGGTGGCCAGCCAGGGAGTCACCGGACTGGTGCCGTTCGCGTTGGTCTCGAGGATGTCCACGAACTCGAGGGGCTCGTAGACGAAGCCCATCGACGCGAAGTTGAGCGCCGAGTTGAACGGGTTGAACTGGCAGGTCCAAGTGGCGCCGGTCTCATTGGCGATGACCAGCTTGCCGCCGACCTTCTCGGTGTTGCCGGCAGCGCTCGTGGCAATTGTGGCCTGGCCACCCGCAGCGGCCAATGCACAGAACGCGACGATCAGGGTCAGGACTCTTCGACCTCTCANNGCTATTGCATCGCCATTATGGTAATGGGGAGGATCGCTGTCAATCACCCCAGCGGGTGATCTCGGATCTGACTCCTCTCGCCCAGCGACAGCCACAGCGCCCTGCCCGGGGGACCAGTCCCCAGTCAGGCCGCCAGGGTGCGAGTGCTGCAGCGGGTATCGTCCCCGGTGGATGGCCGGAGGTGCGAGGAAGCACCTGCTTGACCGCTCCCGGCCCCCACCGCGCGGTCTGGCGGTTCTACCCTCCGGCCCACCTCCGCCTCCCGGCAGATGCGACGTCCCTGGTGCGCCGCGGGCCGCGAGGTGCCCCCGCCGGGTGATCGGCGGGTTGGTCGTTCCAGCAGCAACCCAGAGGCGGATTCTGGCCGCCATTGCCGGCGGCCGGGGCGGTCACTGGCTGCTCACCCAGATGGTCAGCAGTCCCGATGGCGGGGGCTCAGACTCCGGCGCTGGGCGCGGTGGAACACGGCGCGTTGAGCGTGATCGAGCTCCACCCCACGGGGCCACTCTCTTCAGGGCCAGGACGCCGGGGACGCGACCCCCAATCCTCCGCCAGCCAGGCCGGCGCCTTCGATTCGCCTCCCTGGGTCGTTGGTCTGGCCTCCAAGCCGCGAGCAAGCACACGGCCATCGATCCTGTCCGCGGGAGGCGGCGAGCGACTACGGACAGCGGTGGCTGGATGCCAGGGCGTGGGGCGGATGGCGCACCCTGCGCCCTCCACCATCGCTGCAAGGTGCGGTGTCCACCTGGACCGCCGCACGGTGGGCGGCACGACCGGCGCGGCGTTGACCAGAGTTACAATTGATGGCCAACGAACCGTGGTTGAACGCCTGGATCGGGAACATCCAAGCGGTACCTGGAGAGGGTGCAATACGGAAGCAGTCTTCGCAGTGTTGCAGCGGATCAGCCGTGGCGAGACCCACGGCCAGGTGATCCCCGCTTTCCTGACGGCCGGGGCAGGGCGGCAGACGCGGCCGCGGCGCGCCGGGCGCCTCGGACAGGGGGGTCGGCAATGAGAGGTGGCCAATGACGAGTATCGAGAGACCGCTGCGAATTGGGTTCCTCGGGGCTGGCTTTATTGCCGATTTTCATCTGCAGGCCCTCCGCGCGGTGCGAGACGCGGAGGTGCGGGCCGTGTACGACCTCAGCCCTGACCACAGTCGGCAGCTCGCCGACCGGGCCAACGCCTATGGGCTGGGCCCTTGCCGGGCTGTCAACTCGGTGGAGGATCTCATCGTCGCCGGCGACGTGGACGCGATTTGGATCCTCAGCCCGAATTACACCCGGGTCGAGCACATGCGCGCGATTCGTGAGACCGTTGGTTCAGGCCGAGGTCACCTGATCGGGGTCGCGTGCGAGAAGCCCCTCGGGCGCAGTCTGGCCGAGGCTGCAGAGATGCTGCGTCTGGTCTCGGAGGCCGGTCTTCTCCACGGCTACCTGGAGAACCAGGTTTTTGCCCCCGCGGTCCGCCGCGGTCGCGAGGTCCTCTGGCGCCGCGCCGCGGTGGCGGCTGGTCGACCCTATCTGGCCCGCGCCACGGAGGAGCACAGCGGTCCGCATCGGCCGTGGTTCTGGAGAGGTGAGCAGGCCGGAGGCGGGGTGCTGCTGGACATGATGTGCCACAGCGTTGAGGTGGGCCGGTATCTCCTGACTGAGCCGGGTCGGGACAGCTTCAGCCTGCATCCCGTGTCCGCCACAGGAACCACGGCCACCCTGAAGTGGAATCAACCCGGGTTCGCTCGTGAGCTGCGGTCCGCCATGGGCGATGAGGTGGACTATACGGTCGCCCCTTCCGAGGACTTTGCCCAGGGGGTGGTGTGTTTCGTCGATGAATCGGGAGCCGAGGTGATGGTGCAGGCCAGCAATTCATGGGCGTACGTCGGGCCTGGCTTGCGGATTCACCTGGAGGTTCTCGGGCCCGAGTACGCCTTTGAGAGCGACAGTCTCGCCAGCGGCACGTCAATCTTCCTGTCCCGCAGAGTCGGGGGCGTGCCGGGCGAGGACCTGGTGGAGAAGCAGAACGCGGAGCAGGGACTCCTGCCGCTCTTGGACGACGAGGCGGCCACCTACGGGTACGTGCTCGAAGATCGCCACATGGTCGCTGCTTTTCGAGCGGGGGAGCAGCCGGAAGAGAGCTTCCGCGACGGCGTCGAGGTCATGACCTTGCTCATGGCGCTGTATCGCTCGGCCGAGGAGGGCCGCACGATTGCCCTGCCGGACTCCACACTGGAGGAATTCGTTCCCCTGGTCGCGCGCGGACCGAAGCATCGGGCCGGAGCGTAGTCCTCGGGGGCACGGAGGTTGGCTCCCGGCGAGGGCACCGGGGTCCGCCAGATCACCAGGTGCAGTGACCGTCCGGGGCAGGTGGGCGGTCGGTGGCGCGTGGTGTGACCGGCGCAGCGGGGAGCTGCGAGGATGGGGCTCGAGAAGGAGGACACCTACGCCGGAATGTGACCGTTCCATGCGGATCTCACTCCGCGGTGCTGGATCCCCCCTGAACTGGGGCAGGACGCCAGTCAGGCTCCTCTCGACCAGGCGGCAGGATCGCCGCGAGCAGCACGTCGGCGAAGGGCTGATCATCCGGGTTGAGGCCACGCGCCAGGGCGAACTGGTGGGTCAGCAACTGCATGGGCGGCAGGAACATGAGCGGTGCCACCAGGGGATCTCCCGCCTGCGGCACCAGTATCAGCTCCTCCACGCTCTCCTCGAGGGCGAGGCCCGGTTCCGCGATGCAGAGACGGTCCGCGCCGAAGTGATGGACCAGCTTGAGGAGGGCGAGGTTGAGCGCGCGGTCTGCGTGCGCGACCAGTCCGACGAAGAGCCACGCCGGGCCGAGCATGCCAACGGAGCCGCAGAGTGCGTTCCCGGTTTCCTCCCATTGGGCGGTCATTCGCGCGGCTTCCTGGAGCTTGAGGGCCCCTTCCTGGGCCACGCCCTGATTGCCCGCCGTACCCGTGACCAGCACCAGTTGGTGCCTCGCTAGCCAACTCCCGATCCGGGCCGAGTCGCGCTCCGCATCCTTGATGCCCACCGCCAGGAGTTCCGGCACTTGAGCGAGGGCGCCCCCAACCCGGCTCCGCTCCTCGCCCTGGTCCAGGTCGAGCGCCAGGGCCAGC
>PLTL01000275.1 GCA_003164475.1 Candidatus Dormiibacterota bacterium
TATCTCCGGTACAGGACACTAGCGACCCTGACCGAGCGCCTCAGGCGGAGGGCGGGTAACTCCGCGGCGGGGCCAACGGGTCAGCCCAGTGCTATCTTTCCGGGCGCGGCTTGGTGGCACGAGCCGGTCGGCACCACTGACCCGCTCGAACCCGGCCAAGGGTGCTCCGGGCGAGCGTTTCAGGGAATAGGACTGAGCGCGGACCGAATGCCCGCGGGGTCGGCCTGGTCAGGCCGGGACCATCACGGACTCCGCAAGGTCCCCAGCCACGTTGGAGTTCCACCACACAGCCGTCACCTGCCCGTCGCCTACCTTGCAGCTTCCGATTGACAAGATCTCACCATGCCGGCGACCTCGCGAGATCAGGGAGGTGCGGCGACTTGGGTGGAGGTGGAGGAGGTAGTCGCGCGCCTAGCGGCTCGGAACCAGAGGAAGCGGCGGCCTGAGGCGAGCGAACTCGCCATCCGCGGCCTGCTCCGGCCCCACGCCATCCGACTCACCGTACAGCCGATCACTCGGCTTGGCGACGACGCCATCTTGGTTTACGCGATCCACTGGCGGGTCCCCAGATTGGACGTCGTTCCCTCGCTCGAGGAAATCTGGGAAGCGGCAGAGGCAACTGGTCTGCTCGTCGCTCTCGACGACACCCTGATCCGGGCTGAGCTGCGGGTGGCTGCTCGGCTGAGTCCAGGAGCAGTGATGCTTGACATGCATCCCTGGCGCTGCGGTCGGAGGGATGTGGCCGGGCTGCTCGCTACGGAGGTCAAGGCGGCGGGGCTTGACCCTGGCAAGATCGTTTTGCAGATGCTGGAGCGCCTCGATAGCGGCCCCACCTATGACATCTCCTATCAGCTCCATGAGCTGGGCTTCCGGGTGGGGCTGGCTCGGGTGGGTGCCGTCCGCTCCCGACTTGCCGAGACCGGCAGGGTCGACCCCGACGTTATCGAGATGGACCCGATCATGATCGACGGATTGTGCGAGGACCGGGGCAGGCGCGCGATGGTCTCGGCTCTGGCCGGGTACGCGGGCCAGATGGATGCCTACCTGGTCGCCGGTGGGATCGCCGAGAAGGCCGAGCTAGCCACCTTGCTTGACCTGGGGGTCAAGTTCGGCCACGGCCCGCTGTTCGGAGGTCCCTTCGAGGCTACCGACGATCTCGAGTTGCCGGGGAGGGCGCCACTACTCTCGCTCGACTTCCCGCCTCTCACCGATCGTGACAATGCCTCCAATGACCAGGGTACTGCCCGCTCCCATGCTCGGGTCAAGCATGTCTCCCTCCATTTCCAACAGCTCGGCGTCGCCGAGATCCTCAGCAAGGCCGCCAGGGCCTTTCAGGCCGAGCACGAGCCCGACGCGATCCTGAGGCTGGCGGCGGACTACCTGGCACAGCTGGTTCCCTACGACGGAATCTCCGCCTATGCGGCGGACTGGGACTCGGGCCAGTTCCGCCCGATCCTGGCCCGCTCCTCGAAGGACCCAACCTACGCGGTGGGGGTGATGGCCAACCCCGTCACGTTCGGGATCGGACTCACCAGCTGGGCCTTCGACCTGGGGACGCCACAGCGGGTGAACGACGCCGACGCCCATCCGGCTGCCGGCCACGTACCGGGCACCACCAACCAGGACGAATCGATGCTCCTACTGCCGCTCATCTACGGCGACTACCGGCTGGGGATGCTGAACATGGCGCGCTTCCGCCGGGACGCGTTCGTCGGCAACGAACTGATCGTGGCCGGATTGGTGGCCTACATGGTGGCCGCCGCCTGGTACAACGCCGAGCTCTATACCGAGCAGGTCCAGAATGCCATCACTGACTCCCTCACTGGGCTGCTCAACGCCCGGTGGCTCCGAGACGTCGCCGGCCGAGAGTTGGCCATGGCCGAGCGCACCGGCACCGAACTGGCCCTCGTGATGATCGACCTCGATGACTTCAAACAGATCAACGACAGTTGTGGCCACGCCGTTGGCGACGGGGTCCTCCACAGCGTAGGCTGCGTCCTCCAGCGAGCAATCCGGGCTGGGGATGCCGCGGTCCGCTACGGCGGAGACGAATTCGTCCTGGTACTTCATGGCCGAAGCAGGGAAGGATCTCGGCGGGTCGCTCGCGAGATCCGCAGTAGATTGGCCGAGATCTCGCTTCCCGCCGACACCACCGTGCCCGCCGTGACCGTCTCGATCGGGATCGCTTTCTTCCCCAAGCACGGCCACACCATAGGCCAGTTGGTCGGAGTGGCCGACGCCGCCATGTACCTCGCCAAGCGAACAGGTAAGGACCAAATCTCAGCGGCCCGCTAGGGGGGTGTCGGCCCCGACCCTGGCTGCACGGGTAGGCGAACCAAACCGGCCTACACTGCTACTCCCTAAGTGATGAACCCACCCTGCAACCGAGGCGGCCATGACTAAGATCGAGATCACCCCCACCGCCCTCGTCGTCCACATCGAGGGCTATGACCGCTTCCTGGCTCTCATCTGCGGCTTCTCCGGCGGGGCCAAAGCCCGGCTGGAGGTTCCCCTGAAGCATGTCGCCGAGGTCGACGCGTCGGCTCCTGAGGCCCATCGGTTCTGGAAAGGCTGGACGGTCGCCGCCCTCGCCCTCTCCGACGTGGTCACCATCGGCCGCTTGGTCTACCGCGGCGAATGGGCCTTCTGGGACGTCCACGACCCCGACAAAGCGATCGCCATCCACCTCCACGACGAGCCCTACGCCAAGCTGGTGATCGGCGTCGACGATCCGGCCGGGGTGGCCGCGGAGATCGCCCGGGCCGTCTCGTCGGCGGGACGGCGGGGCCCAGGGGAGCGGCGTCGGGCGCTTGGAAGGCTGGCACTCGCGATGGTGATCGGGAGTGTGGTCCTTGTCGTAGCGATCGTCGAAGCAGTTCTGGTCTCCCTCGGGCTGGCGCCGGTGATAGATGTCGTGTTGGGTCTGATCGTCAGCTGGCTGGTGGTGACGCTGGGCTCCGGATCGCTGACCCGCAGTTGATGCCCCGCTAAGCCGCCTGCCCCAAGTGGCCATCACCGCGGGGCGCAGGCAGGCTCTACCCTCAGAGCGCTGGCGGCTGGGCTCCGCTCAGCCCGGAGGCGGCGGCGCGAGGGAGCCAGGAGGAGGCCGAGCGGAGGGCGCGGGCAAGGTCCGTCGGTACTGTGCTTCGAACGGGCGGAACCGGGTTTGAAGTCGGCTTGGCCTGGGCTCACCGAGCCGGGGCGATCTCGCGGCTCACGATCCAGGCGTGCTTGCCAACCTGCCGTCCGCGCGTGAACCCGCACTGCTCGAACAGCTCGACCGTCGCGCTGAACAGGAACCGGCCCTGGGCCTCGCGGCCGGCGGTGGTCTCGGAGATAGCTTCGACCAGGCCGCCCCCGGCGGCACTGATCTGGGCGAGGGCGCCTTCGAGCCCCGCTCGTGCGATCCCCTGGCCGCGGTGCCGCTTGTCGACAAATATGCAGGCGATCCGCCAGCGCGCCTGGGACGGCGGGTCCTTCCGGTATTCGCGGCCGTGCTTGAGTCTAAGCCCGGATCCACCGATGAGGAGC
>PLTL01000352.1 GCA_003164475.1 Candidatus Dormiibacterota bacterium
ACCTGGACTTGGCAGGTGGGGTCTGCCCCGGCTCGCTCCATCGATGCCGCCACCGCCAACCCGCCTCCGGTGCTCTCGGACACGACTCCGGGCGCCACATTCCCGACCCCCACGGCACCGGCCCCTTGGTCCATACCGGCTGCGACGACGCGCACGGCGGGCACGAGCCCAAGGGCGTCGGCCGCCTCAGGGCAGAGCGACCCCACCACCGCCCCGGGCTCGACAAGCTCGCCGAGCCGCCCGGGGGATAGCTCCAGGGCGTCCAGCATCGGCGTCCACCAAGTGTGGCGGACGATGTCGTACATCAAGGAGCTGGACTGCACTCCGCCCTCGGTGACGAATCGGCCGGTCAGGCGAAAGAGCAGATAGTCCTCCAGCAGCAGGAAGCGGGCAGCGCTGCGAAAGAGCTTGGGATCGTTCCGCTTCCACCACAGCAGCTTGCAAGCCGGCCAGGTTGGCACGATGGCCGGCACCCCAGTTGTCGCGTAGACGGTGGCGAGGTCAAATCGTGCTGCTAGCTCCAGCGCCTCAGTCGTGGCGCGGTTGTCAAGCCAGACGATCGCCGGACCCAGGGCGGCTCCGCTGGCCGACACCGGGATGAGCGTTTCACNNTTTCACCTTGGCTCGAGACAGCGATGGCCTCAACAGCAGCGCCTCGCGACCCGGGGTCGCTGAGCACACGCCTCACTGCGACGACCAAGGCCCTCCAGTAGGTCTCGGGGTCGAGTTCGGCCCGCTCTGGCCCCGGGGTCTCGAGCCGATACTCCTCGCCTGCGATGGCCAGCTCTCTGCCTTCATCGTCGAACAGGCCCACCTTCAGCGAAGTGGTCCCAGCGTCGATTCCGAGCAGCATAGCCATCAGTCCGTGGCAGCCTCGGCAATCCCGTATCGGTCGGCTGCCTCGTCGGGTGGAACCGCCTCTCTGACAACGGCGCGAAGGGCCAGCAGGAAGCGCTCAGGACTCCTGGCCTGCAGCACGTTCCGGCCGAACACGACGCCCCGGGCTCCCGCGCCGATCACGGTCGCTGCCAACTGCAGCGCGTCGCGTTCCCGGGGTAGCTTCCGCGAGCCGAGCGCCAACACGGGAACCGGTGTGGCGGCGGCAATCTCGCTGAAGTGCTCCCCGGTGTAGAAGGCCTTCACTAGGTCAACACCAAGTTCGGCAACGATCCGGCAACCGATCGCCGTCTGCTGGTGGCGCTGCTCGGCTGGTATGTCTTCGTGGCCAGCTGGGTAGACCTCCCCGACGATCGGAACGCCTGCCGACCGTGCCTGGCTGACGGCACGCCCGACGACCTCGACGTTCTCGCTGTCGACCTCTTCGGATCCGGTGTGAATGGACATGCCCACCAGCACGATGTCAGCTCCCAGGGCGACCGCTTCCGCAGCTGACAGCACCGGGACGCTCCGGCTCTCGTGATAGCCCCATTGGGTCGCGTATTGGGTGCCCCAGTTCAGACGCACGATCATGGCGGGCGCACCACGGTGAGAGAACGCCTCCTGGAGGTGGGCTGCCATGCCGGGACTGACCAGGATCGCATCCGCCGCGCCCAGGCTTCGCACAGCGCTCGGCAGGTCATTGAAACCGGGGCGCGGCCCATTGTAGAGGCCGTGGTCGACCGCGACGACCACCGCGTTGCTCCCTCGGTCGAACAGCCGCGCCAAGCGGATCTGCTGTCCAGTTGTCATCGGTGNNGCAGCAACGACGCGCGCCCGAATGCGCTCATAGTGATCCTTCCCTCCATACCTTCCGGAATCTTCCCCTCCACCATCCCGAGACGTCTGTACCTGCCGAAGGTCACCACCATCCGCATCGCTCCGCCGGAAAAAGTCCAGCCGCCCACCTCATCGCCAAGGACCGCCGTGGAGGGGCACGACGGAATCAGTTCGATTCATCCGCGCCACCACGGCAGCACCTGGCCGGTGCCGGCTCCAGCTCCCCCTTCACGGTACGACGCTGCCGTCCGCGAGGAGGCCCGACACCGTCCGCACTCGCGAATACAGAATGGCAGACACCTCTGTCTCCAGAGTCGCGCCGGGATCAAGCACCCGCGCCCGACCGGCCGCCACGGCCTCGTCGAGACGGCTCGGATAGCCCGTCCAGGGCTCGACGATCAGATGCTGGTAGCTTCGCCAGCCACCGTAAACCAGCCAGAGCCAGAGCGTCGAGAAAACGCTCTTGTCGAAGACCAAGCCGAACCCCCGTTCCGCCTGGGGATCGGTCACCGCCACCCAACCGGCCCGCAGTTCGGTCACGAAGTGCAGGGCATAGCTGTCGGTCTCTGGCCCCAGCACCTGGCGTAGGTCACGCTCGCCCAGCCAGGGCCACTGGTATACGTCGCCCTCCTTGCCGAGGGCACCGCCCGCCCATTCGTTTCCGACCTCGACGCGGCCGGCTGGGAGATCGATACGCAGGCCCGGGACAGCTGCCTGCACTGGATGGATGCCCCAGTTGAAGTCGAAAGGCCGGCAACCCACGTTCTGCAACTTGTATCGGATTCGCAGGATCGGATCGCCAGCGGTCACGGTCAAGCGCCGCTCGAAACGAGCCGGGGTGATCGGGCTGGTCACTGTCAGCACCAACTCGACCCTGTCGCGATCCGCCTCAGCGACCTCCCAGGCACACTCCTGGGTCCAGAGTTCTCCCCCGTACGGGAGCAAGTCGCCATAGCGATCTGGTGAGGAAGCCGCGCATGGGAAGAGCTCGTCCCAACCCCCGGACCAGTGGTCGTCGAAGTTCGCGTGCAACTGGGCCCGATGCGGCCGCACCCGAGGCGACTTCCAGAGGACATCCAGGTCTCGGGCCTTGTCGATCAGGCGATAGATCTTCCCGCCCAACTCCGGCAGCACCTCCACGGCGAGGTGCTCGTTCTCGAGCCGAACGCAGCGCAAGCCCTCGTAGGTCCAGCGGCCGTCAATCGAGCATGCCAAGACTCACTCTCCTTTCCATCAACCATCGCCCACACCGAGGTGATCACGGCCATCGACAGCCGGGGCCCCGCAGCCGCCCAGCCGGCGCTTCTTCGCCCTCCCGAGAGCCCGACCCACCCCCCCACGGGGCTCGCCTCCACACCTCCGCCCGCATGCCATTCACTGCCCCAACCCTGCGCGATCAGCACGGCACACCATCCCCACCCGGCAACCCCCACGACCCCGGCCCACTCATCGAACCGCACCCATGGTCAGACCGCGAACCAGATATCGCTGGAAGAACAGGTACACGACGACGGCTGGCAGAGCACTCACCACCGATCCCGCCATCAGCGCCGGCACGCTCACCACATTCCCCGAAGACAGAACCGCCAGCCCGACCGTGATCGTCCGATTGGTGGGCTCCTGCAAGAACAGCAACCCGATCAGCAGGTCGTCCCAGATCTGGATGAACTGCAGGACTGCCACGGTCGCCAAGGCCGGCATGGCCATGGGCACAGCGATGCGCAGGAAGGCACCGGGATAGCTGACCCCATCGCACAGGCCCGCCTCGATGAGCTCGTCCGGGAGTCCCCGGAAGAACACCGTCATCAGAAACGTCGCGAAGGGCGTCCCCAGCGCAGCGTAGACGAGGATCGCACCGAGGTAGTTGTTCACCAGGTGCACATTGGCCAAGTTCACGTACTCGGGGATGATGATGGACTGGACCGGCACCATCAGGCAGCCAATGATGGCTATGAAAACCACCCCCTGGCGCCGGAACTTGAGCTTGGCGAAGGCAAAGCCCGCCGCACTGGACCAGGCCAGGATCAGCAAGATGGCTGCCGTGCACACCAAGGCCGAATTGAGCAGCTCGACCCCCACCGGAAGGTCTTTGAACAGCACCCCCCAGCTAGCCGCGGAAAAGCCCACCCCAGTCAGGAACTGGTTCTCGGTGCGGAAGGAGTTCACGATCATGAAGCCGAACGGATACAGCATGACCCCGCTGCACACGACCATCACGATGAAGAGGATCACGCTGACCCGGTCGACCCGGAAGCGCGCCCGCCGGCTCCCAGCTGACGGGGCCTGAGGGCCAACCGATGCGGAGTCCCCGCCCACGATTCGCTCCCTCTCCGCCGCCACTAGTTCTCCCCCCGAAGCAGCCGCGCCTGCACCAGGAACAGCCCGAACATGATGACGAACAACACGACGCCGAGCATGGCCCCAGTCCCGAACAGGCCTTCGCTGAACGCCTGCTGATACACGAAGAACTCGAGCGTCGTGGTGCCATATCCCGGCCCACCCCCAGTCATGATGAAGATCAGACTGAAGAGAGCTCCGAACGCAGTGATAACCGTGATCACGAAGCTGAACTGAAAGTAGCGCTTAAGCAGGGGCATGGTGACCAGCCTAAATGCGGCGACCCGTCCGGCTCCGTCGAGCTTGGCAGCCTCATAGATCGCCGGATCGATCGTCGACATCCCGGTGAGAAAGATGATCATGTTAGTGCCGACCATCGAGAATACGAAGGTCAGGTCAACGGCAGCCATGGCGCTGTAGGGAAATTCCAGGTAGTCAATCTGGAGAAACTTCAGGCCGAGGCCTCCAAGCAGCGCGTTGATCGGGCCGCCGGTGGCGAAGACCCGAACTGCCACCATGCCGATCACCACCCAGGAGATGGCGGTCGGGAAGAAGATCACCGACCGGAAGAATCGCCAGCCCCAAAGATGCTCATGGAGGATGGCCGCGATGCCCAGCGGGACCAGGATGGCGATCGGCACTGAGAGCAGCAGCAGCCCGTTGTTCTGCAGCACCCGCCAGAAGAGCGGATTCTGGAACAGAGTCACATAGGTGCTGGGCCCGACCCACTGCGAGGTGATCCCGTCCCAGTTCGTCATGCTGTAGTAGACGGCCTCGCCGATCGGGTAGATCAGCAGCGCCCCCACCACCACCAGGGCCGGCAGCACCAGGACGAGGCCGGCCCGGCTCCTCGAACGCTCGAGCCCCGAGCGGTGGTGCTTACGCCTCCTGCCGGAGGTCGTGACCGGTGGGCTCGCGGAAGCCCCCTGGCCTGCGGCCATGATTCTCCACCTCATTGCGACGCACCCTGGCCCAACCAAGCGGGGCCAGGCAGCTCCGTGTCAGTCCGGGCCCCGCCGAGATGGCCACCGCGCGCGGGTGTGCGAGCGACCGCACCGGCCCGCGCGCCGTGGCTCATCCCATTCGGAAATACCTACGCCTTGTAGCTAGCCCAAGTGCCGCCCCGTTGGGTCTTCGGCAGCTGCTTCCACGCCGCCTCCATCTCGCTGGCAGCCTTCGCCACCGTCAGCTGGCCGGCCAGCAGGTCGGGAAGGATCGTGCTGCCAGCGTTGACGACGTTCGGCTGGGTCACGTTGTCGAGCATGGGGAAGACCGTGTAGCCATCCTTGGCCGCAAACGCCAGCATCTCGTTGCTGACGGAGTCCGACGTGGTCGCGCCCTTGACGTCGGGAATGAGGCCACCGGCCGCCACAATGCTGGCCGCCTGAGTGGTGGTCATGAACTTGAGAAACGCAGCCGCCTGCGGCTTGTGCTGCGAGTAGGCGGTCATGGAGATGCCGTCACCGGGGTACTGCACGACCCCGTGAATCGCCCCGTTGCTGGAGTAGGGCGGGACGTAGACGCCCACGTTCGTGCCCATGTTGGACTGGAGCCAGGCCAGGCTCCAGTTGCCGTCGACGACCATTGCCGCATGGCCTTCGGCGAGGGACTCGAGAACGTACTGTGAGGTGAGGACGTCAGGGTTCGTGTAGCCGTCCTTACTCAAGGTGGCCCAGTGCGCGAGCTGCGCCGTGACCGTCTTGCTCGTCCACGACAGCGATCCATTGTAGAGGTTCTGCCACTGGCTCAGGGGAACCGCGCCAATCATCATGTAGCTCATGTCGTACCAGGGGTAGAACTCGGCGGTGATGTTCTGTGTCCCGTTGCCGAACTCCTGGCAGGTGATGTTCGCGGCCTTGAACTTGGCACAGTCTGCGTAGAGCTCAGTCCACGTCTTCGGGGGACTGGTGATGCCCATCTTGGCAAAGAGCGCCTTGTTGTAATAGCCGATGTAGAACTGGTCCTCCAGCGGGATCACGTAGGGGCCGGAGGCCAGGTTGAACCCGTTCGCGGTCCACCTGAGACCTTCCATCCGATTCAGGTCGCTCGCCGGCACCCAGGACTTGAGGTTCTCCAGCTGGCTCTTGTATTGCAGGGTGAAGAGCCCCGTCCACTCGACGGTGAGATCAGGGCCGGTGTGGGAGATCGCGGCCGATTGAAGGAGTGGGAAGTAATTGGCGGCCGGCTGGCTCACCATATCGATCTTGATGTTGGGGTGAATCTTCTCGAACGCTGTGATGAGGTTCTGCAGAACGGTGGCATTTGCCTCGGTGCCGTAGTTCTCCCAAAGGGTCAGGTGGGTGACCGAGCCTGACGCCGCACTAGCGGTCGTCACGCCGGCCGGCACCCCCAGACCGGCCGAGAGCCCAGCCGCGGCGACCAGCGTCGCCACGAGCAGCGCACTTTGCTTACGACGTATCCAGTTCGTCATCCTCAGATGTCCCTCCTGTCCAGATGCTGGTCGACCGAACAACACTCGTGCCTCCTGGCTCCGGTCGGAGTCGCATGGCCCGAAGTGACCTCAACATGCCCCGGCCGAGTCCGATCAAACATCATCGGCGATGATAAGCGCTCAAGAGCGGAAAGTCAGCAGGCGTTTTCACCTGCCTCGGAACCGAGGTCCGCCCCCGCCCCCGTCCGGAGGAAACCTCGCGGCTCTGACCGCTCTCCGTGGTATCGCGGCATCCCAACCCGTCCCCACGACGGTGGTGGGCGGGGATGCCGGAGGTGGGGTGAGCCGCCGGAGCGGACCGCCAAGCCGGGATCTGCGCGCAGCGCCGAGTGGAAGGACGGTGCTGAGTCGTCGCCGCAGCGGCTTGCCGGGCCTGGGAGCGCCTCGGATTCAGCTGCTCAGACACGCTGGGGCCGGTCACCAGCCGACATGGTGCCACGGTACCCGCTGGGGGGGCACTTCGAAGTGGGTGCTGGGGGTGCGCAGCCCTGGCGGCTGCGGGCACGAGGGCAAGAATGGTGAGCTTGGCGAACCTCGCTGGGCGACCGTCGGGGTTTCCTTGACGACTGCCCTTGAGCACCTGGTCCCGGGCTCTGGGGCGCGCCCGCGTCACCTCCAAGACCTGCGGGGAGCTGCTGCTCAGGGTCGTCTCACCACCACCCCGGAGCCGGCCCCCAATCTCCACCGCAGTGGTCCCTCCATCGAGCATGCGGACCCGGCCACCTGCGATCAGCTCGCCGGCAGCTCCTGGCCCTGGCCCTCCGGCGCGATCCCCACCCCTCACCGCTCCCGCCATCCTCGATCAGATGGCGCCGCAGGCGGGGCGGTCCCGGTGGCCGCCACGGAGCGGGTGCTCCTCCTCCGGAACCCAGGACGGGCGCCGCGAGGTCGGCTCCGGCGCACGCGGGTGATCCCTGATCTCCTGGAGACTAGCGAGACCCGTACTTGCGATCGGATCGCGAACCTCCGCCTGCCGGATCTGCGACTGCTAGCTTCCTGCCCTCGACGTTGGGTCCCGACCCACCCCTCGGTCCTCCACCAAGAGGGGCGATGGTCGTTCGCAACCACTCCCCACACCGGCTTGAGCACTTGTGTGGGGCGAGCAAGAGCCGGCGCCCGGCCCGGCGGTACCCCGCTGAGATCAGCAGTCGCTCTCTCGAACTGGCTCTCGGCGGGCCACCGCATCTAGCCCAGCTGCGAGCCGGCGGGATCTACGGGCGCGAGGGGCGCCCTCCAGGTCAGCCCACCGGACTGAGGGGCCGCGCCCTGGAGATGCGATCGCGCCCAAGGCGGCCCTCACGAACTCGGCAGTGGGACTGGGTCAGGCGGAAGGAGCAGACCACCGCCGGTAGGACGCCCCAGTAAGCGAACAGATGTCCCCTGCCAAAGAGCGAACGCACATCGCGGAGTTGCATATGGTCGGCAAGTCTGTTATAGCATACGCAATCTCGGCTCGAGGTCGGCACGGCCGGGCGGCGGAGATGCTGTTCCGAGAGGAAGTGGGAGGGACTCGGGTGGTGGGCAGAAGTGCCGGGGCCGACGCTGGCTGGACCCGAATCGCGATCGGGATGCGGGCACTTCTCTTCCAGTAGGATGGCAAGGGGAATGGCGCTCGTTGGGCCGACGAGCGACTTGCCCCAGCGGTTGCTTTGTGTTCGGGTCCCGGGCCAGCCTCGGCTGGGTTCCGGACCAGATGTGTGCACCCCGGCTTAGGTCACGAGGGAGGTACTCGGCACATGGCCACGATCCAGCTGGAAGGGGTGACCAAAGTCTACCCCAACCATGTCCAGGCGGTCTCCGACCTCAGCTTGGACGTGGCGGACGGGGAGTTCATGGTCTTGGTAGGCCCCTCTGGCTGCGGCAAGACCACGGCNNTGACCGTCGCCCAGAACATCGGCTTTTCGCTCCGGCTCCGCCACGTCCCCAAAGCAGAGGCGCAGCGGCGGGTAAAGGAGGCCGCGGAGATGCTCGGGCTCGGCGAGCTGCTCAACGTGAAGCCGAGCAACCTCTCCGGCGGGCAGCGACAGAGAGTGGCGATGGGGCGAGCGCTGGTGCGCGAGCCAGCGGCCTTCCTCATGGACGAGCCGCTC
>PLTL01000323.1:0-3860 GCA_003164475.1 Candidatus Dormiibacterota bacterium
TCAACGGAGTGCGCATCGTCAAGGCCTTCGGTCAGGAGCAGCGAGAGCTCGAACGGCTGGCGGGCGCCGCCCAGACGCTCTATGGGTCACAGATGCGGGCGGTGCGGCTGCAGGCACGCTATCAGCCGATCCTGCAGGCTCTGCCGACCCTGGGCCAGGTGGGCGTGCTCGGTCTGGGGGGATGGCTGGCCCTCCACCACCAGATCACCCTGGGCACCTTCTTGGCGTTCTCCACCTATCTGACCCAGATGATGTCGCCCGCCAGAATGTTGGCGGGCATGCTGACCGTCGCCCAGCAGGCGCGCGCCGGCGTGGAGCGAATCTTCGACCTTCTGGACTCCCGACCCGCCATCCAGGACCGCCCCGAGGCTGTGGAGCTCGCCCGGATCACCGGAGAGGTCCGCTTCCAGGGAGTCGAGTTCAGCTACGAGTCGGAATCCCCGGTGCTGCGCGATTTCAACCTCACCGTGGCCCCGGGCGAAAAGGTCGCCCTGGTGGGGCTGTCGGGATCCGGAAAGTCCACCGTCACTGCCCTGATCCCCCGTTTCTACGATGTCGACCGGGGCGCGGTGCTCCTCGACGGGNNAGATCGCCCTGGTCACCCAGGAGCCCTTCCTGTTCGACGACACCATCCGCGCCAACATCGCCTACGGGCGCCCGGGAGCCTCCCAGGAGGAGGTGGAGACGGTCGCCCAGCAGGCGCAGGCCCACTCCTTCATCCTCCAGCTGCCTCACGGATACGACACCGTCGTGGGTGAGCGCGGCCTCAGCCTTTCAGGCGGCCAGCGGCAGCGGGTGGCACTGGCCCGAGCACTGCTGACGGATCCCCGCGTGCTGATCCTGGATGACGCCACTAGCGCCGTCGACTCCGGCGTGGAGGATGCGATCCACCAGAGCCTGCGAGAAGTCATGCGGGGCCGCACCACCCTGCTGGTGGCGCACCGGGAGTCAACTCTGCGGCTCGCCGACCGGATAGTCGTGGTCGACCGAGGGTCAGTACTTGACCAGGGAAGCCACCAGCAATTGATGGAGCGCTGTGCTCCCTACCGGCTCCTGCTCTCCGGCCCCGCGCCGATGGTGGGCACCCCCATGGACGGCATCGAAGGCAGCCTGGCCGTCAGGCCGCGGGGCCCGTCCCCGTGGCGAGGCTCGGGTGACCGGCCGGCCCAGGTCCTGGCCGGCCCAGGTGGGCTCACTGCCCGCTCCTTCGCCCGCTCGCCAGGAGCGAGGCCGGGCGGCGGCAGGACCGGCTGGCGAAGCAACCTCGCGCCAACGCCGGAGTTGCTGGCCAAGGTGGCCACCCTCCGGCCCATCCGCGACACGGCCGATCTGAACCTCGAGGTCGAAGCCAGGCCCCAGCCCGACTTCTCGCTGTGGAGCCTCCTGTCACGCTACAAGCGCCCCCTCGGCCTGGGCCTGGGCCTGGTCATCTTGGACTCGCTGGCCGGCCTGGCCGGCCCGGTTCTCATTGAGCGGGGGATCGACCAAGGCGTGGTGGCGGGGTCGGCGACGGTGATCTTGATCGCCACCCTGGTCTTCCTGGTGGTGACCCTGGTCGATCTGGTGGACTCGATCGCCGAAGCGTTCGTGACCGGTCGGACCGCGCAGCAACTGATGCTGGCGCTGCGCATCAGGATTTTCGCCCAGCTGCAGCGGCTGTCGATCGACTACTACGACCGGGAGATGGCGGGCCGAATCATGACCCGCATGACGACCGACGTGGATTCCTTCGAGTCGCTACTGGAGAGCGGGCTGATCACCGCGGTGGTCAGTCTCTGCACCTTCGTCGGCGTCGGAGCCGCACTCTTTGTCCTCAACTGGCGGCTGGCCGCTGCCAGCCTGGCGGTCATCATCCCCCTGGGCGTGGCCACCGCCCTCTTCCGGCAACGGGCGGCGAGGATCTACGACCTGGCCCGGGAGCGGATCGCCGTCGTCAACTCTGACTTCCAGGAGAGCCTGGCCGGGGTGAGAGAGGCACAGGCCTTCCGCCATGAGCGGCTGAGCCAGACCGAGTTTCACCGGCTCGGCAGCCGGTATCTCCAGGCCCGGCTCTCGGCCCAGCGGCTGGTGGCCACCTACTTCCCGTTCGTGCAGTTCCTATCGGACCTGGCCGAGGCAGTCATCCTGGGATTCGGCGGCTACCTGATCGCTGAAGGGCAGCTCACCAGCGGCGCCTTGATCGCCTTCCTGCTCTACCTCGACATGTTCTTCTCGCCGATTCAACAGCTCTCCCAGGTCTTCGACTCCTGGCAGCAGGCTGGAGCCTCGATGCGGCGGATAGGCGATCTGATGTCCCTGAAAACGCTCACCCCCGCCCCACCGCAGCCCTCCCCCGCTCACATAGCTCACGGGTCCGTCAGTCTCCGTGGGGTCCACTTCACCTACCCCACGTGGCCCAGCTCGCCCGGGGTTCCGCTCGCATCCGATCGGGAGCCCAGCGAGGCGCTCGCCGGCATCGACCTCGACATCGCAGCTGGAGAGAGCGTGGCTCTGGTGGGCGAGACCGGGGCCGGTAAGTCAACCCTGGCCAAGCTCCTGGTGCGGTTCTACGATCCCCAGCGGGGCCGCGTCACCGTGGACGGCCGCGATCTGCGCTCGTTCGACCCGAGCGAGTATCGACGACGGCTCGGTTATGTGCCACAGGAACCGTTCCTCTTCTCCGGAACCATCCGCGACAACATCGCCTACGGTCGGCCTGATGCCTCCGACACCGAGGTTGAGCGGGCCGCTGAAGAGCTGGGCGCGGCGGAATTCATCAATGCCCTTCCCGGGCGCTACCAGCATGTGCTCTCCGAGCGAGGGCGGTCGCTGTCCACCGGGCAGAGGCAGCTGATCGCCCTGGCCAGGGCGCAACTGGTGGACCCCATCATCCTGATCCTGGACGAGGCTACCTCGAATCTGGATCTGGCCACCGAGGCACGCATCTCGGCGGCCACCAGCAGGCTGGCCCAGGGCAGGACCACGATCGTCATCGCACACCGACTGCAGACGGCCCGCCGCGCTGGCCGGATAGTGGTGCTCGCGAGGGGAAGGGTCGTCGAGGACGGCTCCCACCGAGCGCTCCTCGGCCGGAACGGGATCTACGCCTCCATGTGGGAAGCTTTCGAGCCCGCCCCGGCCCTTTAGCCACCCGGGCAGTGCCGGCGCGGGGCGCGGGGTCCGCGGACGAGCCGCGCTCCGCCCTCACTCCCAGTTCGCCAGGTCCTCTGAGGTGTCAACATCAGCCGGGTTGCCGGGGCAGGGCACCTCCCAGACCAGGTTGGGCCGCGCAGCAAAGAGCCGGCGGGCCCCCTCGTCTCCGGCGGGCGGCAACAGCGGCCACATTTCGGCCGAGATCCGCACCGGGTGTCCCCGCCGGCCCCGATAGGTGGCCACCACCAGGGGAAAGGGGGGAGCTTTCGCGACCGCGGCCCAGGCCTCGGCCGAGGTGAGTGGCTGGTCCCCCAGGCCGACCACCACCGCGCCGTGGCCTTGCTCCCGACACCACTCGACGCCGAGCAGGAGCGAGGTGGCCTGCCCCTCGGCCCAGGCCCGGTTGTGGAGCAGGGTCACTCCCGGGGGGACTGTCGCGGTTAGGTCGGCCGCACCATCGACCACCACGGTCTCGTCGAGCGCGCGCGCCAGGGCCGCCTCCACCTGCCAGAGCACCAGGGGTCGACCCCTGAAGGGCGCCAGCACTTTGGGGAGCAGCCCACCAAAGCGGAGGCCACCACCACCCGCCAGCACCAGGGCCGCCGTTGTCACGGGATGCGGGCCGGCGCCTAGCGCGCCACGCCGGCGTGGATCGCGCCCTGGGAGTCCCTCAGCGAGGGGGCCGGCGTCCCGGTGCGGAGGGCAATGATCTCGGCACAGATCGCCAC
>PLTL01000323.1:3871-9246 GCA_003164475.1 Candidatus Dormiibacterota bacterium
GGCACGTCGAACTTGTGGTCGTGGGTGAGCACACAGACCGCATCCCCTGGACCTAGCTGACCCCCGTCCCGCTCCAGGTACTGGTGCGGCCACTCCACCAGAACCCGGTCCGCCATCGGAAAGCGGGCTGGGGTGGCGAAGGCTGAGCGCGGGTCACAGACGGTCACCTGGTAGCCGAGGACCTTGGCCACTCGGCCCAGGGCAGCGGTGAAGTCGACGGCACCGAAAATGATCATCTGTGGGGGCGGGGCAAAGGCCTCGACGAAGACCGCGACGTCGCTCCGCCGGGCCTCTCCAGTGCACCCATACCGGCGGGTGGTGGACTGGCCGCTGGAGAGTGCCCCCAAGGAGTCCCGGCCCACCACCCGGTCCAGCTCCGGGTTGCCCAGGCTGCCATCCACTGCTCCGTCGGCACCGACCAGAACCGAGGCGCCGACTGCCACCTGGTCCGGATCACTTGAGGGCGCCGCACCCGGCTCGGCCCGCACCTCAATGACGGTCGACAGGGCCACCGGGCGGCCCGTCTCCAGGTCGCGTCGGAGCCGGTCGTAGAACGTCGGCAGCGTCGGACTCACAAGCACCCGAAGAGTTCCGCCGCACGTGAGCCCGACCTCCCACGCCTGAGCATCGCTGTAACCGAAGGTCAGTACTGCCGGGGCGCGGTCAGCCGAAAGTGAGTCGAGGGCCGCCTCCACGACAGCACCCTCAACACACCCCCCTGACACCGAGCCTGCCACCTCCCCGGCTTCGCTCACCGCCATCGTGGCTCCGGGCTCCCGGGGGCTGGAGCCATCCACCCCGACCACCCGGGCGAGCGCCACCCGCTGGCCGGCTAGGCGCCAGCGCTCGATGTCGGCGAGCACGTCCCTCATCGCCGACCCAGCGGCGGCAGCGAGCCTCCCCCGCGCCCGCCGGACGGCTGGCCATCACTCATCGTGAAGAGAGAATAGACCCTGGTCCCAGCGGCGGCTGCGGCTGCGCCGGGACCCTTGGAACACGGCTGGTCGTGGTTGTCGGTCTGCTGAAGGCAGGAGCGACCGCGGCCCAATGCGCGCCGCCGCTCCATTTCCCCGCCCCCGGCTGGGGGTTGAACGGGGTGACTCAGCCCGTCACTGGATGGCGCTCCCAATTGGTTGCCAGGTGCTGGCGCCCGAGGCCAAACCCGCCGGTCGGGGGTAGGCCGCACGGGCTCCTAGGCCGGGCCCCCGGCCGCCGCCCAGCGGGCCTGCCAAACGCCAGCGCGGGTAGCTCACCGGGTGGGCATCGCGGCCGCAGGCTCGGGCGGCAGCGAGACCGCCCGGGGGCCGAGCATGTCCCGTCGCCAGTTCGGGGCCCCAGTCCAGGCTCCGTCCGCCGGCCGAGCCAGGGCTCCGCCGGCTTGGTGGCACTGACACCACGAGCAGCCTGACCGCGCACTCCACCTCGGCGCTGACGTCGGCGCGGCCGCGGTCCGCCCCGGGTGAGAAGCCTTAAGCGAACGAGCGAGTAAGCTCAGGAGAGTTCTGACCGTAGCCAGGGCGCCGGGGGATGACAGGCTGCCCCACCGTCAACCAACGATTCCGAGGAGCACGACGATGTGGGACTCGCCCACACCTCGACCAAAGGTCCCACCCGATTCCCCGAGTGTTTCCGGCGCTGCTCTTTCGCCCCAGTCTCTCGGACCGCCGCACTCCCCGGCGGGACCTCAGCCATCGCGGTGACGGCGATCCGGAGGGGCCGTGGTTGGGGCCGGCGCAAGGGACGGCCGTCGGCAGGGACCGTGGGCCCACGGGCTGGGGGTGAGAGATGACGGACCGGGACTCGGGTCAGCCACCCATCCCCAAAGGCGTCTCGGTGGAGACCCAGCGGAAAGCGGGAGGCGGAGGAGGGGAGCGGCCGGTGCTCCACCTCTCACGTTTCGATGCCGTACTTTTCGATCTTGACGGAGTGCTGACCGACACGGCCCGGGTGCATGAGACGGCCTGGGCGGCGATCTTCACGGAGCTTTTCGAGCGGGTCCGGACGGCCTCGGGGACGCCGGCTGGGCCTCCGCCCTTCACCGACGCGGACTACCGGCGGCTGGTGGACGGCGAGGCTCGCCTGGAGGGCGTGCACCATGTGCTCGCGGACCGCGGCATCGTCCTTCCCGAGGGGGGCCCTGACGACCAGCCCGGGCTCGACAGCGCTTGGGCGGTGGCCAAGGCCAAGGACCTCCGCTACCGGGAACTGCTCGGCACGGTCGGGGCACGGCCCTTCGCGTCGTCGCTCGCCATGGTGCAGGACCTGCGAGCTGCCGGGCTGCTGTTAGCGGTGGTTTCGGCCAGCCGCCACTGCCTCGAGGTACTCGCTGCAGCAGGCATGAGCGGCCTGTTCGACAGCGCGATCGACGGTCGCGTCGCCGCGGCGATGGGCCTTGCCGGCAAGCCTGACCCAGCCACCTACCTGGAAGCGGCCGCCCGGCTCGGTGTCGATCCCGACCGGGCGGTGGTGGTCGAAGATGCGCTTTCCGGTGTCGAAGCGGGCCGGAACGGCGGGTTCGGACTGGTTGTGGGCGTGGACCGCCTGGGCACGCCCGGGGCTCTCAGGGACGCGGGTGCGGACGTGGTGGTGGCCGACCTCGCTGAGCTCCGCCTCGATGCGGGCCGCCGAGGCCCCTGGCACGTGGAGCTCTCCGACGACTCCGGCGCGGCTGCGGGCGGCAGCGCCGAGGGCCGCTGGGAGGCGCTGGGGACGCTGGCCAACGGTTATGTCGGAACCCGCGGCGCCTGGCTCGGGGCGACCGACGATGGGACCCACTATCCGGGGACCTACCTGGCGGGTGTCTACGATCGCCTCACCAGCCCGGTCGACGGCGCGCCGGTCGAGCGCGAGGCCGTCGTGAACGCCCCCAACTGGTTGCCGCTCACCTACTCCGTCAACGGAGGCCCGTGGCTGGGCGATGGCGCTGTCGAAGTCTCCTTCCACCGCTTGCACCTCGACCTGCGCCGGGGGCTGCTGGTCCGGCGGTGGCGCACGGTCGACCCCGAGGGCCGATGCAGCTCGGTGGTGGAGCGGCGCCTGGTGTCGATGGCAGACCCCCACTTGGTCGCGGTCGAGCTCAGCGTGGTGGCCGAGAACTGGTCAGGGGAGCTACGGGTCCGCAGCGGGCTGGACGCCCACGTCGCCAACCACCAGACCATCGAGGAGCACCTTCTCGCCAACCGGCATCTGGGCACGGTCACGGTGGGAGAGGATCCCCCCGAGGTCTGCTGGCTCACGGCGCGGACGATGCAATCTGGCATCACCCTGGCGGAGGCGGCCCGCACCCGCCTCACGGCTGGCACCGAGACGGCCCGCCAGCCGGTGAGCGGAGATGCCAGCGTCGCCCAGGAGCTCTCGGTCCACGTCCTCGAAGGGGGTCGGGTCGGCGTGGAGAAGGTGGTGGCGATCTTCACCTCCCGGGACCGGGCGATCTCCGACCCCGAGACGGCCGCCAGACCTGCAGCCGCAGCCGCTGGCGACTTCAAGGCGCTCTTGGGCGAGCACGCGGCTGCCTGGGCCAGGCTGTGGCGCCGCTCCCGCCTCCAGGCCGAGGTCAGCGAGTCCGCCAGCGTCAGCAGCGGGACGGTCGCAGCTGGAGTGGACGCCAACCGCTGGGTCAACTCCGGTCGGGTCCACTTGCAGCTGTTCCACCTGCTGCAGGTGGCCTCGCCGCACGTGGTCGAACTCGACGTGGGGATTCCGGCACGGGGCCTGGGCGGCGAAGGGTATCTCGGCCACGTCTTCTGGGACGAACTGTTCGTATTGCCGGTCCTCAACTTCCGCTTCCCCGAGGTGGCCCGGGCATTTCTCCGCTACCGGTGCCGCCGCCTCGGCGCGGCCCGGCGTGCCGCGGCGGCGGCCGGGCATCGGGGCGCGATGTACCCCTGGCAGAGCGGCAGCGACGGGCGAGACGAGACCCCGCACACCCTCTACAACCCTCGGGCCGGCCGCTGGATCGCCGACGGCTCCAGCCGCCAGCGTCACGTCGGGCTCGCCATCGCTTACGAACTCTGGCAGCACTGGCAGACCACCGGCGACACCTGGTTCTTCTTCGGAGCGGGCGCTGAGGTGTTCTTGGAGATCGCCCGTTTCTTCGCTGACCTAGCCACCTTCGACCCGGCCCTTTCGCGCTGGCGGATCCGAGGCGTGATGGGGCCCGATGAGTTCCATGACGCCTACCCGTCCGGCGCTGAGCTGGGGATTGATGACAACGCCTACACCAACGTCATGACCGCGTGGCTGTTGCGCCGGGCCCGTGAGCTGGTGGAGCTGATCCGCCGCGACCACCGCAACGACGTGCTCGAGCGGATCAGGCTTTCCGACGGCGAGCTGAACCGCTGGGAACGGCTGGCGGCCGAGCTCTACGTGCCCTTCCACGAGGGCGTTATCAGCCAGTTCGCCGGCTACGAGCGCCTGTCCCCGATCGACCTCGATGGCTACCGCGCCCGGTACGGCAACATCGGGCGGCTCGACCTGATCCTTGATGCCGAGGGCGACGCCGTCCGCCGCTACCAAGTGGCCAAGCAAGCCGACGTGCTCATGCTCTTCTACCTTCTGTCCGCCGAGGAGCTGCGCGACGTTTTCGAGGGCCTCGGCTACGATCTGACGCCCGGCACCATCCGGGGCACGGTCGACTATTACACCGCCCGCGTCGCCCATGGCTCCACCTTGTCCGCGGTCGTGCATGCCTGGGTGACCGCCCGAGCTGACCGGGCCGGATCTTGGGCCCAATTCCGTGAGGCGCTGTCGACCGACATCGCCGACATCCAGGGGGGCACGACCGCCGAGGGCATCCACCTCGGGGCCATGGCCGGCACCCTGGACCTGCTCCAGCGCTGCTACACGGGACTGGAGGTCCGAGAGGACGCCTTGTGGCTCAACCCCGCTCTCCCCGACGAGCTGGAGCGCCTCCGCTTCGCTCTCAACTACCGCGACCACTGGGTGGACATCGACGTCGACCACCACCGTCTCGCCGTGGGCGCCGCAGCTGGCCAGGCGCTGCCGGCCACGCTGGTACTGCGAGGTGAGCGCCGGACGCTGGAGCCCGGCCAGTGGATCGAGCGAGAGCTGGTTTGATCCTCCAGCCCCAGACCGACCCGCGGCTCACCTCCCCGGCCGGTCCCCGGCTTCCCGCAAGGGGCGAAGGGACCCACCTCACGTCACGGCGGGGGCCGGCTCCTTGCTGACCGCCAAGCCCCCTGAGCGGTGCTCGGCGGTCGGTCCGGGCCGACCCGGGACGGCCCAGAGGCATGAACCGGGCCCTCCCCGCCGCAGCGGAGCCAATGAACTCGCGCCATCTGAACAACGGAGACGCATCCCGTGAAGACCAAAGCTCTCTCCCGCGACTTGCTCCACAAGATGGATGCCTACTGGCG
>PLTL01000103.1 GCA_003164475.1 Candidatus Dormiibacterota bacterium
TACTTCCTGGAGATCCAGGACCACGGAATGGAGGAGGAGCGGGTGGTGCGAGAGGGGCTGCTGGGAATCGCCCGCCAGACCGGCATTCCCCTGGTGGCCACTAACGACTGCCACTACGTGGACCGAGACGACGCCGAGGCCCACGACGTCCTGCTCTGCATTCAGACCGGGAGCCGGCTGGATGAGCCCAAGCGGCTGCGCTTCGCCGGCCCGCACTTCTACCTCACCTCAGCCGACGAGATGGCCGCCAAGTTCGACTACTGCCTGGAAGCGGTTCAGAACAGCTGGGAGATCGCCTCTCGGTGCCGCTTCGAGCCACTGCTGGACCAGCGGCTGCTCCCCACCTATGACGTGCCCGCCGGGCAGGACGCCAACGATCTGCTGGAGGTGGTGGCGACCGAGGGACTGCGCCGTCGCTGCCACGGTCAGGAGGTGCCCGCGGAGTACCGCCGGCGGCTCATCTACGAGCTGGGAGTGATCCGCGAGACCGGATTCGCCGCCTACTTCCTTATCGTTTGGGACTTCACCCGAGCGGGTCGGGAGGAAGGCGTCAAGATCGGCCCGGGCAGGGGCTCGTCGGCGGGCAGCCTGGTCGCATACAGCCTGGGGATCACCGACGTCGACCCTCTGCAGTACGGGCTGATCTTCGAGCGGTTCCTGAACCCCGAGCGGGTCTCCATGCCGGACATTGACATTGACTTCGATGTCGCCGGCAGGGCGCGGGTCATCGACTACGTGAACCGCAGGTACGGGGCCGACCGGGTGGCCCAGATCGTGACCTACGGGACGATGGCGGCCCGGGCGGCGGTTCGCGACGTGGGCCGGGCCCTCAGTGTGCCGCTGCCGCAGGTCGATCAGCTGGCCAAGCTGATCCCCACGCGGTTGGGGGTCACCCTGGAGGCGGCGCTGGCAGAGTCCAGGGACCTGAAGGGGCTCTATGACTCGGAACCGTGGGCCAAGCGGCTGGTCGACACCGCCCGCCGGCTGGAGGGGATCCGCCGCAACGCTGGGACCCACGCCGCCGGCGTGGTGATCGGACCCGGTCCGCTCATCGACTACGTGCCCCTGCAGCTGGCCACCACCAACCGGGAGGCAGTGGTCACCCAGTTCGACATGGATGGTGTCCAGAAGATCGGGCTCCTCAAGATGGACTTTCTGGGCCTGGAGAACCTCACCATCCTCGAGGAGACGCTCGAGAACATCGAGCAGCTGCGCGGCGAGCGGCTGGAGCTCGAGGCCCTGCCCTTGGACGACGCCGCCACCTATGAGCTGCTGGCCAGGGGGGACACGCTGGGGGTCTTTCAGCTGGAGCAGGCTGGGGGCCGGCGGATCGTCATGGAGATGCGCCCCCATTCGATCGAGGACATGGCCGCAGCCGTGGCCCTCAATCGCCCCGGGGTCATCGAGGGTGGCGCCACCGACCTGTACATGAGGCGGCGCCGGGGGGAGGAGCCCATCACCTACATGCTCCCGGAGCTGGAGCCGGTGCTCAAGGAGACCCACGGGGTGATCCTCTACCAGGACCAGGTGATGCAGATNNGCTGCGCCGGGCCATGGGCAAGAAGGACAAGGCCAAGATGGCCGCTCAGCGAGCCAAGTTCATCGCCGGGGCGATGGCCCGGGCGGTCCCCGAGAAGACTGCCGTGGAGCTCTTCGATTACATCGACTACTTCGCCGGGTACGGCTTCGGCAAGGCGCACTCGGTGGCCTACGGGCTGATCAGCTACCAGACCGCCTACTTCAAGGCCCACTATCCCCTGGAGTTCATGGCCGCGCTCCTCAACAGCAAGGCCAGCGACTTCGAGCGGCTCAAGCTGGCGATCCAGGACGCCCAGGCAAGGGGCATCATGGTCCATCCCCCTGACATCAACCGCTCCCGGGCGGCGTTCAGTGTCGTGGGCAGTTCGCCAGACGCATCCCCGGTGCCGGGGGTCCGCGGGGAGATCCTCTACGGTCTTCAGCACATCAAGAACGTGGGCGAGGCGGCAGCCAGGTCGCTGGTGGCCGCCCGCGAGCAGGGTGGGCCCTTCCGCTCCCTGATCGATCTCTGCTCCCGGGTGCGGGGCCGGGATCTCAACCGCCGGGCGCTGGAAGCCCTGATCCGCAGTGGCGCCTGTGACCCGCTGGGGGACCGGGGGCTCAACCTGGCTCAGCTGGAGAGCGCCATGCGCCGAGCGGAGATCGAGGTCCGGGTCCGAGAGTCCGGCCAGATCCTGCTCTTCGAGCCCGACGCCGCCCTGGTGGGCCCGGGTCTGCCGGGGGACTCGGCCCTGGCCGTGGTTGAGGTGACCGCGGAGATGCGGCGGGAACGGTTGGCCTGGGAGCGCGAGCACCTGGGGATCTACCTCAGCGACCACCCTCTCCGGCGCCTCAGCGAGGAGCTCCACCAGCGCACCGACACCACCTTGGCTGAGCTGGGGCGGCTGGAGGGCACCATGGTCCAGGTCGGGGGCGCTGTCCGGGAGTGCCGGAGGGTTCAGAGCCGGCGCGGCGAAGCCATGGCGTTCGCCCAGCTCGAGGACCTGACCGGGATCTGCGAGGTGGTGGTCTTCCCATCGCTTTACCAGGAGGTTTCCGGGCTGCTCCAGGCGGATGCAGTGGTCGTGGTCAGGGGACGGGTCGAGGTGGGGGTGCGTCGCGCTGCAGGCGCAGGCAGCAGCTCAACCCCGCAGGCACACGGCTGGGAGGCGGAGGAGGGCCCCGATGTGGGGAGCACCGAGGAGCCGGAGGAGGCTCGAGTGATCGCCGAGCAGGTGCTCGCGCTGGAGGATCCCTCGCTGGAAGGGTGGCGGGCCCCGGCGGTGATCCACATCCTGGCCCACCGAGGTGGGGAGCCGGAGCTGCACCGGCTCGCCGAGCTGCTCCAGCAGCATCCTGGCGACTCCCGGGTCTTGCTCCACCTCCGGGACGGGGATGGGGACCACGAGCTGGACCTGGGCAGCGAGTACGCTGCCGCCCCGGTGCCGGGCCTTCGGGCGGCGGTGGCGGAGCTCTTCGGCGAGGGTTCCTACCGGGAGGAGGCCATCCGAGCCCCAGCTCCCCTGCCGCGATTCCGAGGACGGAGCCGCTGACCGCGGGAATGCTCAGATCTGGTTGAGGCCGCTCTGAAGGATGGGGAAGAGCACCTGGGCGAGCGCGATGTAGATCACCACCGCGGCCACCAGCCCGATCACCGCGGCCAGGTCCGGCTGGACCCGGGCGGCTCGCTGGATGGGGGAGATGAGCCCGTCGGTGAGGCGCCGCACCGAGTAGGCGAAAGGGTGCCAGGGGTCAACATGGAGGAAGGTGATCAGGACCCTGATCAAGAGCAGCACCAGGAGCACCAGCACCACCGCGCTGATGAACGTGAAAATGACCGAGAACACCGCCGCGACCGGGTCGACGAAGCCGTTGTCCGCCAGCTGCTCCAGCAACTGGGCGACCGCGTACACCAGGACCAGGGCCAGCAGGGGGGAGAAGTCGAGCCCGGCGACCATGGGAAGGACGCGCCGCAGTGGCCGAATCACCGGCATGACCAGCTCTTCCAGGAGGTGTCCGATCGGGCTGGCGTAGGAGTTGGGGAAGAAGGACATGAACGCCCACGCGAGGATGCAGAGCGCATACAGGTCGAGCAGCACCGCCACGTCCTTCACCAGGATCTCGGCGAGATGCATGTTCACGAGTATAGGTTCGGGCCAAATCTGACCCGCGCTGGGCCGGGGCACCACGACCCTTCCGCTCCAAGTTCGCGCGCCGCTTTCGCGCTCCCCTACCTGGTGCTGAGGACGCCGGCGCTGGGTGGGCCTGGCCAGCCAGCGGGACTGGCCCGGTGTCCCTACATCCTCGCCAGCAGGTCAGCCTTCTTGGCCTCGAACTCGGCTTCGGTGATGATGCCGTCGTCGCGGAGCTGCGCCAGCTTGCGGATCTCCTCAGCCTCGGCGCGCGGCTGAGGAGACCTGGCTCGGCCCGGGCGCAGGTGGCCGTGGACCCGGGCCAGCCTGACATTCAGCTCCTCCGCGGTCCACGAGCGGGTCTGGAAGAACGCCTCCTCGCCCGACTTGAGCCGGACGGCAATCACCGGGCAGGCCGACCTCTGCATGGCCTCAGGGGGGAAGCGGTCGCTGGCCGGGCCCCGTCCAGAGCTGGCTCGGCCCGATGCCTCCTGGGGGGTCTCGATGTCGATCGCCGCCACTTGTTCCCAATGGATGAGGATGATCGTCCGCATGGTGAGCAGCAGATCCTGGTAGTAGAGGACTCCCAACGGGCCGATCATCAGCATCCTGTTGCTGAGGGGTTTGGGCTTGTCAGAGAGGCCGCCCAGGTAGTCGCAGCGGGTGATCTTCAGAACACCCCAACCCAGCGGCGGGAACGCATCCGGTTGCAGCCACCATGGAACCTCCTCGCTTGAGCTCGGCGGCTCCACGTCGGCCTCCTCGGCCTCAGCGCGGTCGTTCGGTACCATCGCTCGGCCTCCTTCCCCCGCCTGTACCTGACGGCACGAGAGTGTACCGGGCCGGACGGATCTCCCCTGGCCTCGGCGGCCTGGGTGCGGCCGCCGCTCTGCGCCACGGACACCCTCGGCAGCCGCGCCGGGACGACACCGCCGGTCCGGCTTGCCGCGATCTGCCGCGCCCGCCGGTTTGCGACCGCACAGACCCGCAGCTCACCCGCTCCACCACGGTGATCCCTCGCCGGGGCGACGACCCGGCCAGGGGGTGGGACAGGGACCCGGGGAGGCGCTGGCCCAGTGCTGCGCCCGCGGAGAGAGCTCGGGCGCCTGGTGCAGCGCCCCCAGGTCGGACTCAGCCCACCAGGGCGACCACCCCTTCCGGTGGGAGTGGGCGGGCCAAGAGGAATCCCTGGCCCTGGTCGCACTCCGATGCGGTGAGGGCGTCGAGTTGGAGGCTGGTCTCGATCGCCTCGCCAACCACGGTGATCCCCAGCGCGTGCGCCATGGCGGTCACCGCGGCGACGGCCGCGTGGCCGCGCGGGCTTCCATCGATCTGCGCTACGACGCTCTGATCGATCTTCAAAATATCGACGTTCAGTCGTTGCAGGTGGGCAAGCGTCGAGTAGCCGGTTCCGAAGTTGTCCAGGGCGAGGCGGACGCCGAGTGCAGACAGCCCTGACAGGGTCTCCTCGACGTCGCCGAACTCTCCGAGGAACGCGGTCTCAGTGAGCTCCAGGCAGAGCCGCGCCGGTTCGATGCCATGCCGGCGGATCACCTCAGCCACACTCTCGGCGAAGCCGGGGATCGACAGCTCGTGCCCGGAAACGTTGACCGATATGGTGAAGGAGCTGGGCCAGCCGTCGCGCGCCCTCCACTCCGCGAGCTGACGGCAGGCCTCGTTGAGGACGAACGAGTCGATCTGGTCGATCAGCCCATGCTCCTCGGCGAGGGGTATGAAATCGTGGGGCGGCACGACCCCCCGGTGGGGATGGCGCCAGCGCACCAGCGTCAGCCCGGTGGCCCGGACGACCAGGAACACCGCAGCGAGCACCACCACGAGGATCAGGAGGCGCCGAAGCCAGCGCCTTCGATAGCGCTTCGAGGCGAGAAGTCCAGCCCCCAGCAGAGCGACGCGAGTCCTAGGCCTCATGTTTTTCGGCCGCCGCCTTCGCTGCCACGTGCCTGCGCCCGTAGACGATGAGCGCTCCGAGGCCGCCGAAGATGAGCACCGCGACCAGGACCATCAGCACATGGGTCCCGGTCGAGCTACCCTGCCACGCCTCGAGCAGCAGGCCGGCGGCGAACAGCAGGACCAGGATGGTGATGCAGCCGCCACACCCGGATCGGTTCCCTCCCATCAGGCGGTCGCCTCTCGCCGGGCCTCATAAGCCCTTTGGCGACAACTTCTGGAGCAGTAGAGGCGCGCCCCGGACGATGGCGGCATAGGGCCGTCACAGTGTCGGCACTTGGCACCATCCGTCACAGTGATGCGGGCCAGACGCCTCAACTCCCGTTGCAGCCGGTGGAGGGCTGGCACGGCCTCATCGAGAAGCTCTAGGCAGTTCTGGCGCACCTCGGGGTTGACCAGCGAGAGGCCCGGCAGGTCATCGGCCAGCCGCCAGGCTATGTCGGCGATCCCCCTTGCCTGGCCGGATAGGATCTGCCAATTCCGCGCCCGCTGAGCCTCAGCCTCAGCCTCAGCCTTTTTCCTAGAGAGCTGCGCTGCCTCAAGTTCGGGTCGGCTGCGTCGCTTTGTAGCTGTCACAGTGACAGTATACCCCTCCCGTCGTCACTGTGACGGGAGCAGCCCCTTGCGAGGCAGCTCCCGCCCCGGTGCCGGCTCGATCCCGCGAGCCTGAGGGTAAAGCCCGGACTCCGCCGGCCCAGCTGTCAGTGTCGCATGGCCCCAATCCGCGCCACTGTGCGGGCCGTAGAGCCCCGCTAGGGGTAGCCGGCGATTCCCAGTACCCCGAGGTTCTAGGCTACGAACGGCCCCTCTTGGGCAGGCAGCGGGTTGGGCAGGATCTTCGGCTGGCCATCATCCCCGAGGACGATACCAACCGCCATTCCGGGACGGATTCTCCTCACCATGGCGAGAACCTCGTTGCGGAACGCGTTCTGCGGGGGGAGTTGCACCCTTGTCGGATCCAACCGCAACCCACCGTCATCTCGAAGCCGCACCAGTATTAAGTCGATATTGGATGCTTTCTCGGCCAGCCCGTGCGCCTCTTCGTAGAAGTCGATCTTCTCCTGGTCGGTGATCTCAGCCATCACCACTTCCCCCTAGGCGTCGTTCAGTTCCACTTCGCGCCCTGGACGCGCCATCCGCGTCCAACGGCCTCCGCGATGGCGCTGGCGCGGTCGTTGTAGGCGACCGTTCCAGCGACACACTGTGTGCCATTCGGGTGGGTGATCCGGTACTGCCGGGGCAGCGTCCCAGGCGGATCCAGCTTCACCGCGACAATCTGGAAAGTCCCTATCACCCAGGGCCGGGTTGTATCGGTGCGGCGCTGCTTCATCTGCTCCTCGCCTGAGTCCCGATTCATGAGCTGCTCCTCGCCTGAGTCCCAAGACGTGAGAAGTCCGGGAGCCCAGCGATCGCCTGGACTTTGCGCTCCCGGAGGACCCCGGTGTAGATCCGGGCCGTGATGCCGACATTCTGATGGCCGAGGAGCTTACTGATGGTGTTCAGCTCGGCTCCTCCAGCGTCGAGCAGACCGGCGAACACGTGGCGAAGGTGATGCCAGTGCATCGGGTATCCGCTCTACGTGGGGAGCGCCCTTCGCGAGCACTGGCACGGGCACCGGCGGGCGGGTCGCTGACCGCTCGCCAGCCGTAGACTCAGCCCACCGCTTAGGGACCCCCCTCGGCGGTCACCTGGGCCGGACGTCCCCATGTCGCGGCCCTTTCTCGTGAAGAGGGTGGCCGCGCGCGGCCCCGGTCGCTGGTCGCTCCAGGACCACTGGCAGTCAGATTGGCAGTCAATCGCCGCTGGGTAAGTCAGTGGCCGGTGCCCTAAAGCTCGGATCTGATCTCAAAAAGCTGGTGCCAGCAGTGGGAGTCGAACCCACACGAGCTTGCGCTCAACGGTTTTTGAGACCGCCGCGTCTGCCATTCCGCCATGCTGGCCGCTGAGGTAGATCAGGCGTCGGGGGTGTCGAGATCGGGAAGGTTCATGTCGTTGACCATCTGCTGGAAGACCTCCAGGCGGCTGCCTGCGTCGGTTTGGTCATCAGGCAGAACCGCGGCCTGGTCCAGGACCTCCTTGGCCACGTAGATGGGGGACTCGACCCTGACCGCCAGCGCGATGGCATCGCTCGAACGCGCGTCGATCACCAACTCCTTCTCGCCTTGGAGGCCGACGATCCGGGCGTGGAAGGTGTCGTCGCGCAGCTCGGAGACCACCACTCGAGTGATGGTCACGTCGAGAAGCTTGAGCATGTTGACCATCAGGTCGTGGGTGACCGGCCGGTCGGGCTTTATCCCGGAGATCTTGAGGGCGATCGAGTTGGCCTCGGCCATTCCGACCCAGATGGGCAGAAATCGCTCGGCGTCCTTCTCCTTGAGCACGACGACGTGCTGGCCGCTGGGCATGTGGACCCGGATGCTGTCCACCGACATCTCGATCAGGTCCATGGCTCCTCGCAGTTGGCGTACCCCGCCGGGCGGAGGCCCGGCGCCCAAGGGTCCGGCCGCCGGGATGTCGCGCCGTCGCTGCCATGATAGCCCCGCCCGAAGAGCCCTCCGACGGCCGCCCGGGTCCGTCGCAACAGCGCCGACCTGCCCAAGGTCGCCGTGGAGGAGTTCTCCTTCGAGTCCTGCCAGCTGCCCAGCTCGGGGGCCAGGGTCTTGGTCGCCGCCCAGGCCTGGCACCGAGTCGCTCCGGAGGTGGGTTTCCCCAGGGGGGGCAGGCCCTGGTCAAGCGAGGTTCCCTGGCTCTGCTGTGGAACCGGCCCAGTCGCGGTGTCCCGCACGACCGCGCAATCCACCTGGCACTGGCCGCCGCCTACCGTGGGCCGCCTCCCCAGCCCCTTCCCGGGGTGTCCGCCGGGAAGCTCGTGAACCGCCGGCTGGAGATCGCGGCCAGCGGGGAGTTCGTGGAGGCTACGCGCGGCGACTTCTCCTGGACGACGACCCCCACAACCCAGGAGTGCCTCGGCCCGCTGGAGACCCAGTCAGAGCGCCGGTTCCTGGAGCCACGGACCTGGATGCGGTCCTTCGACGAGCTTGCCCAGGCGCTGGTGGCCCATGGTGGCTGCCTCACCCGGGCCTACTCGACCCCCTCTCCCTCGCCAGACGGGACGCCCGGCGACTCTTGAGCCGGGGCAGTCGGAGCCGTTCGCCACTGGGACTGATGCAGGGGCGCGGGTTCAGCGTCGCATGGGCGGGTCGTCGGACCAGGCCCCGGGCCTGCCCTGTCGGCAGCCGCAGGAAGGCCGGCGGGATGGGCGGGCCACTCGGCGGCCTTGTCGGCCGACGGCCGGGCCGTCTCTACAGTTGGACGGGCGGCGCGGTTGAGGCCCGAATCACCAGCTCCGCCGGCAGGACCCTGGAGGCGACCGGTGCCCTGTGGTCGGAGATCCTGTCCAGGATCAGCTCTGCAGCGGCAGTGCCAACCTCGTAGTGCGGTATGCGGACCGATGAGAGTGGCGGCCGAAGCTGGTCGATGAAGGGCATGTCGTTGAAGCCGACCACCGACACCTGATCGGGACAGCGGAGACCCGCATCTTCCAAGGCCAGGTAGCATCCCAACGCCAGCAGGTCGTTGCCGGCCACCACCGCGGTGAAGCTGCGCCCGCTCTGGAGCAGCGCTGCCATGCAGGTGCGACCCGCATTTCTGGTGAACGTCTCGGCGACGACGATGAGGTCAGGATCCGGGTCCAGCCCGGCGCGGCGCAAGCCCTCTTCAAATCCCCGAAGGCGTCCCACTCCGGTANNCGACCGCCAACTCGGCCCCACGCTGGTCGTCGACCGACGCGGATGGGAACGAGGGGTCGTCCAGGATCCGGTTAACCAGGACCACGGGGAGGTCCGCGGCCACCACCGTGTCGAGCAGGGGATGGCGCTGGCGGGCGGTGGCCACGATGATCCCGTCGATGTTCCGAGATCGCATTCCCTCGACTACCCGGCGCTCCTGATCCTCGTCGTTGTCGGTGTTGCCCAGCAGAACCACGTATCCATGGCGGCCGAGGGTGTCCTCGATGCCCCGGACAATGGGCGGGAACAGAGGGTTGTTGAGGTCTGGCAGGAGCACACCGACGGTGTAGGACCGGCGGGTTTTGAGGCTGCGGGCTGCGGGGTCGGGGTGGAACTGCAGGTCGTCGGCTGCCTGACGAACCCGCTCGGCAGTCTCTGCCTTCACTAGGTGGCGGCTCTCGGGGTTCAGTGCCCGGGAGGCGGTGCCGGGGTGGACGCCAGCCCGACGAGCAACATCTCGAAGAGTGACTCGCTGGCTGGACATGCTCACAGCCTCCGATTCCCCGTCGGCTGGACCGTCACGACTGCTGCATCTCGGTCCGGCTCCCGGCGCTGGTCCGCATCAACCCCAAGCTGGCGCCAGTCTACGCTCAGCTGGGATCCGATTGCCGAGCTCCCGGCGCCTGCCTGCGGCCGTGGGGCCGGGATAATTGGCCCCATGCTGGTGGAGTCGGCTCCCGGTCCCCGGTTGCTCCTGGTGGATGGCCACGGACTCGCCTTCAGGGCCTACCACGCGCTGCCCGAAATGACCAACCGCCGGGGCCAGTCGATCCGGGTCGCCTACGGCTACACCTCGATGCTCTTGCTGGCTCTGGTTCAGGGGTTCGACTGTGCGGTGGCCGCCTTCGATCCGGCCGGCCCCACCTTTCGGGACCAGAGGCTGGTCACCTACAAGGGCACCCGAAGGCCGACCCCAGAGGAACTGGTGGCCCAGATCCCGGTGTGCCAGCGGATCACCGAGCGACTCAACATTCCGGTGGTGGTGGTGCCCGGCTTCGAGGCCGACGACGTCCTGGGTACCTTGGCCCGCCAGGCCAAGGTGCTTGGCTGCCGGACCGTGATCCTCTCCGGCGACATGGACCTGCTCCAGCTGGTTGACGAGACCACGGTGGTGCAGGCGAGTCGGCGGGGCAGTCCCGATCCGCTGGTCTACGACGTCCCGGCGGTGCGAGAGCGGTTCGGCTTCGACCCAGCGCAGATCATCGACTACAAGGCGCTCCGAGGCGACACCAGCGACAACATCCCCGGAGTTCCCGGGATTGGGGAGAAGAGTGCGGCGGCTCTGGTCCAGCAGTACGGGTCGCTGGACCTGGTGCTGGCAGCGGTCGCTTCGATGCCCCCGGGCCGGGTCCGGACCGCCCTCGAGGGCAACGCCGAGCTCGCCAGGTTCAGCCGCGAGCTGGTGACCATCGTCCAGGAGGTTCCGGGGGTGGAGCTTGATCTCTCCAGCTGTCGGCTCCGGGAGTACGACCGGGAGGCGGCGGCGGCTCTGCTCGAGGAGCTGGGCATGCCCAGCCTGGTGAGCAGGTTGCCCCTGGCCGATCCCAGGTCGCCCTCCCAGTCGGTGGCACGGCCCGGGCTGGCAGGACCAGAGTTGGTCGGCACCGGGACCGAACTGGAAGTGGCCGTGCTGGTCCTCCGGGAGGCGGGCGGATTCACCGTCCAGGTCGCAACCGAGGGCCCGCCTCGGAAGGGCCGGGTGGTGGGCCTGGGTCTCGCTACCGGAGCCGACCGCAGCTGGTACGTCCCGGTCGCCTGCGCCGGCGCCAGCGGGTTCAGCTGGGCGGAACTGGGGCCGCTGCTCCAGTTGCTTGAGGACGCCGAGGTGGGCAAGTCCAGCTACCAGCTCAAGGAGGTGATGCTGGCGCTGCGAGGAGCCGGCGCGGACCTTGGCGGGGCCGACTTCGACTGTGTCCTCGCCGCCTACCTGGCGGACTCCCGGAGCCGGACCCCCAGCCTGGCGGCGCTGTGCCGGGAGTGGGGGGGGCCGGCGGCACCAGAGCCCCCGGCGCATCCGGGCAAGGGAGCTGGGATTCGCAGTCCGGCGGAACTCGACCCCGCCGAGGCGGCCGAGCTCTTCGCGGGGGAGGCGGCTTGCGCCGCCTCCATCCGTCCCAGCTTGGAGGCACGGCTCGAGGAGATGGGCGGAA
>PLTL01000300.1 GCA_003164475.1 Candidatus Dormiibacterota bacterium
TCGCCGATGAACTGTCGAACGCGGGCAGGGGGGCGCCCAGACCTGCCCCGGTCATCACCTCGCGCGGCTCCGACCGAGGGTCCTCGTCGCGGCACCGGTCCTAGCCGGTGTTCTGCAATCCGGCCGCCACCCCGTTCACCGTTTGGAGCACCACGTCGAGGACCCGAGTGCTGCCGGCGCCCTGCTCCTCTTGCAACCGGGCCTCCCGAAGGAAGCGCATCTGGAGAAAGGAGAGGGCATCAACGTACGGATTCCTCAGGTCGACAGCCCGGCGCAGCACGGGATGGCCGGAGAGCATGCGCTCATGCCCGGTGGCCAGCTTCACCTGCTGGCGGGTCCGGCGGAACTCCTCGCGTATCAGCGTCACCAATTCCGGCCGGTGTCCCTGGTCGAGGTAGAGCCCCGCGATCATGGGGTCGGCCTTGGCCAGGCTCATCTCGGCGTTCTCGAGAAGGGAGCGGAAGAACGGCCAGTCCTGGTTCATCTGGCGCAGGCGCTCCGCGCCGTAGCGCTCGGCGACGGCCTCGAGTCCGCAGCCCAGCCCGTACCAGCCGGGCAGGTTGCAGCGCGTCTGGGACCAGGCGAAGACCCAGGGGATCGCCCTCAGGCCCCGGAGGCCGGAGGACCCATGTCGGCGCGGCGGCCGGGACCCAATTCGCAATCGCGCGATCTCCTCGAGCGGGCTGACAGCGGCGAAGAACTCCGGGAACCCGGGAGCGTCGACCAGGGCGCGGTAGGCCGCCTCGGATGCCTCCGCCATCAGCGCTGCCTCAGCGGCGAAGGCCTGCGCCCGATCCGCGTGGCTCGCCTCGAGCTCTGGCGTGGAGACCTCGAGCACCGCGCTGGTCACCTGTTCCAGGTGGCGCAGGGCGATGGCCGAATTGCTGTACCGCGCGAAGACGACCTCTCCCTGCTCGGTGACCTTGAAACGGCCGGCGACCGAGCCGGGGGCCTGGCCGCGGATGGCACGTCCAGCTGGCCCGCCTCCGCGGCCGAGCGCGCCGCCGCGGCCGTGGAACAGGGTCAACCTGATGCTGTGCGCATGGGCCCAGGCAGCGAGAGCCATCTGGGCCCGGTAGAGGGCGAGGTTGGCAGCGAGGAAGCCCGCGTCCTTCGAGGCATCGGAATACCCCAGCATCACCTCCAACCGGCGCCCCCTCTGCTCCAACCGGTCCCGCCAGCCGGGAAGCCGGAACAATGACTCGAGCACGTCCGGCGCGGCCGCCAGGTCGGACCGGGACTCGAACAGCGGAACGACATCCAGCACCAGCGAACCGGCGGGGACGGCAAGTCGGGCGAGCGCGTACACGACGGTCACGTCGGCGGCAGTGCGGGTGAAGCTGACCACGTAGCGGTGGCAGGCGTCGATGCCCCATCGGGCCTGGATGCGCTCCATCACCCGCAGCGTTTCCAGCACCTCCCGCGCCTGGTCCGATGACGGTCCGATCCCCACGGGCCATCCCTGTCGGCTCAGCTGATCGAGTGCCGGCGCATCTGGGGCAGCGCCTTCGAGCAACTCGGACATCACCGTCCGGAGCACGTTGGCGTGTTCACGCACCTCCATGGATGCCAGCGTGAAACCGAAGGTCTCCGCTTGCCAGGCCAGGTGCTGAAGGTCGCCGTAGCCGATCCGGGCGGCACCGGCATCGGCCAGCGAGCCCTGAGCGATGCTCAGGTCCTCGATGAACTCCCCCACGCTGAGGTAGGCCCCCGGTTGGTGCAGTCGGGTCGCGCGCAGCCGCTCGGCCAGGAGCAGCAGCCACTGGCGATGCGGCTCCCGCGGTGCCCGGGTGAGGATCTCGGCGGCGGCGGCCGGAAACCGGGAGCGGTCCCGGACCAGCCGCTCGACCAGTCCCGTGGTGGGTGGCGTCGACTCCTCTGACATGGTCAGGGAGCGACCTATCCGGCGGGTCGCATCTTCGAGGGCCCGGATGGCCTGCTCCGCCTGGATCTCCACCGCCGCTGCGGTGACCTCCGCGGTCACGTTGGGGTTGCCGTCGCGGTCTCCCCCGACCCAGGTCCCCCAGCGGATGAATGTGCGAAACCCGGGAGGCCGGGTCCCGATCGAACTGGCGCCCAGCAGCGCCGCCTCCAGCTTGCGGTAGAGGGTGGGGACCACCTCGAAGAGGGTCTCGTCGAAAACCCCAACCACGGTGCGCACCTCGTCGAGCACGGTCGGATCATTCCGCCGCAGCTGTGCCGTCCTCCACAGGATCGTGACCTGCTCGGATAGTCTTCGCTCCGCCTCGGCGCGATCGACAGAGGTGAGCGGCGGCCCATCGAGCCGGTCCATGAGAGCCCCGATCCGGCGCACTGCGTCGACCACCGCCCGGCGCCGCGCCTCGGTGGGGTGAGCCGTCAGCACCGGATGCACCTCGAGCCGGTCCAAGAGCTCTCGCAGCGCAGCCTCCCCGGACTCCCTGCGCACGGCCGCAACCGTCCCCATGATTGACTCTGAGACCGGCTCAGCCGCGCTCTCGCGCTCCCGCAGAGCCCGGTCGCGCTGACGCTCCTCGGCCAGATTGACCAGTTGCAGGTAGACGGTGAAGGCCCGGGCCACCTTCTCGGCACGGCCGAACTCCAAGCTGTCGACGGTGTCGACGACCTCCTGGAGGAGGGTCACAGCCTCCGGGCCACGACTGAGACGAAGTTGGACGGTGGCCCGACGGAGCCGCTCCACGTCCGAGAGCAGGCCCGGCCCATCCGTCTCTGTGATGACCTCGTCCAGCACGGAGCCCAAGCGCTGCAGGTCCTCGCCCAGCGGCTTCGGCAGGCCTTGCGGGAGCTCCCTCGGATGCGGCTGCTCCCTCATTGGGTGGTGATCTTACGGAGTGCCACGACTCATGGCCACTCGCGGGGCCAGCGCTCAGACGCTCCGCCCCGCGGCCGCCCGAATCAGCGCCGCCCAGTGGCCGTTCGTGGGCCCGGGGCCGGTGCCCGAACCGCCGCCGATTCCCTGCAACAGCTCACCCCGCTGAGCTGGACGGCGCCGCCCGCCAGGGGGCGGAAGGCCGAGACGAGGGGGACGGGCTTGGCGCCCGACTCCTGCGGCCCATGGAGGTCGATGGCGATCGCGACTCGGACGCCGGTCGGGAGCCGGCTCCCAGCCCTCTCAGAGGCACTCCGCCACGCTCTGGCCCTGCACGAAAAAGAGGAGGTAGTCGGGTCCCCCCGCCTTGGTGTCCGTGCCGCTCATGTTGAAGCCACCGAAGGGGTGCACCCCCATGTAGGCACCGGTGGAGCGACGGTTGATGTACAGGTTGCCGACGTGGAAACGATCCTTGGCCCGGGCAATCCGCTCCGGATCCCGACTGATGTAGGAGCCGGTCAGCCCGTACTCGGTGTCGTTGGCGATGGTGAGGGCGTGCTCGAAGTCACGGGCCCTGATCACCGTCAGGACCGGGCCGAAGATCTCCTCCTGGGCGATGGTGGCGCTGGGAGCCACCCCACCGAAGATGGTCGGCTCGATGAAGTGGCCGTCACCGGGACGCCGGCCGCCGCCTAGCAGCAGCTCCCCCTCGCCCCTCCCGATCCGTATGTAGTCGAGGATCTTCGCCTCGGCGACCCCGTCGATGACGGGACCCATGGTGACCTCCGGGTCCACCGGGTCGCCGACCTTGATCCGTCCGGCCAGGTCCAGAACTCTGCCCACGACCTCGTCGTAGATCGGCCCCACCAGGACCGCCCGCGATCCGGCCGAGCACTTCTGGCCCTGATATCCGAAGGCGGAGCTGGTTATCGCCTGGGCGGCCAGGCCCAGGTCGGCGGTCTCGTCAACCACCACCGCGTTCTTGCCCCCCATCTCCAGCTGGATGCGCTTCAGCCAGCGCTGCCCGGGTTGAACCTTGGAGCCCCGCTCATAGATCCTCACCCCCACCTCGCGCGATCCCGTGAAGGCCACGAAGCGGATCCTGGGGTGATCCACCAGGGCCTCGCCGACCAACTCCCCGTGACCCGTGAGCAGGTTGATCACGCCGGCGGGAAGCCCCAGCTCGGCGAGGACATCCACCAGCCAGGCCGCGGTGGTGCTGGAGGTCCTGGCCGGCTTGAGGACGACGCAATTGCCCGTCACCACCGCGGCGGTCAGCATCCCCGTGAGCAGCGCCAGCGGAAAGTTCCACGGGGAGATCACCGCCCCCACGCCGAGCGGCAGGTAGCGGAACTGGGTCAGCTCACCGGGCCAGGCCGCCAGATGGCCCCGGCCGTCCAGCTCCAAGACCTGGCGTGCGTACCACTCCATCAGGTCGACCACCTCGGCCGTCTCGCCGTCTGCCTCGTCCCAGGGCTTGCCGACCTCGAAGACCATGAGGGCAGCCAGCTCCCGGCGCCGCCGCCGGATCACCTGCGCGGCCCGGAGCAGGAAGGCAGACCGCTCCTCAACCGGGGTCCGAGACCAGCTCTCGAAGGCTGCCCAGCCGGCGCTCACCGCCTCTTCGACCTGCTCGCCCCTGGCCGCCGCATGCCGACCCACGACCTCCGCCGGGTGGGAGGGGTTGTACGACTCGATCACCTCCCCGGTCACCACCCGCTGGCCCCCGATCACAAGCGGGTAGGTGCGGCCCAACTCATCCCGAACCCGAGCCAGCGCGGCGGCGAAGTCCGCCCGGTTGGCCGGTACCGCGAAGTCCAGGCTGGGTTCGCTTTGAAACGGGGACAGTGCCATCGGGGATCCTCCTTGTCTCTGGTCGAAAGGGTGGCGTTTGGAGATGGGGCCCGGGCCCACAACCCGGGCCCTCGGCGACCCTAGCGTCTCACCAAGTTGCGGGCGAGGAAGAGCAGGTTGGCGGGCCGCTCTGCCAGGCGCCTCATGAAGAACGGATACCAGTGGGTGCCATACGAGGTCGCGACCAGCACGGTGAAGCCCCGCCCGAGCAGGTCGCGCTGGAGCTGGGGCCGGACTCCATACAGCATCTGGAACTCGAACCGGTCACGAGCGACCTGCTGCCGCTCGGTGAAGGCGATGGCGTGCTCGATGATCCGCTCGTCATGGGTCGCGATCGCCGTGTAGCCGCCCTCACGAAGTGCGAGCTCCATGATCCGGATGTAGTTCCGGTCCACCTCCGACTTGTCGGGGAAGGCAACCTCGCGGCTCTCCAGATAGGCTCCCTTGACCAGGCGCAGGTTGGGCTCCAGCGGGAGCAGTGACTCGAGGTCGGAGCGGGTGCGCCGGAGGCACGACTGGAGCGCCACCCCCACGTTGTCAAAGCCCCGCTCTCGAAGTGCCCGGTAGATCCGCAGGGTGGCATCAACGTGGGAGGAGTCCTCCATATCGATCCGCATCGAGAGCCCCAGGCTCCGGGCCAGATCCAGGAGCAGTCCCAGGTTGCCGATCGCCAACTGCTCGTCGAGGTCGCTCCCCATGAGGGTCGGCTTGATCGCGGCGTTGGCGTTGAGCTGCTCCGCGGCTAGACGCCGGAGCAGCCGATCGTAGGCTTCGACCGCCAGCTTGGCCTCGGCCTCGGTGGTGACCGCCTCGCCCAGTTCGGTGGCGTTGCATTTGAAGCCCTGCTGGTTGAGGGTCCGGATCAGCTGCACATCCAGGTCCAGGGTCTCCCCCGCCACGAAGCGAGAGGCCCCCAGCCTCATCCCATATCGGCCCATGAAGGCTTCGGTGAGCCGGTTCTGGGCGGCCGCGAGGATCGCAGCCCTGGCGATGGTGTTCATGGATGGCATGGTTCAGCGGCCTCCAATTGGGCGCAGGCTGGCCGGACCTGCCATGTCGGCGGGAGTCCCGCCGGGCCTCGGACTCATCTCGCAACCGCCCCCCGAGGATGCCGGGGCGAAGGCCGGGAGCCCCACTCCCTCAGTCAGTTCCTCCATCAGCTCACCCGTCGACGGGCCAAGCGTAACCGACCGCTTGGGGTGACTGGTGGCGGCCGCCGCGCTGGGCACCTTCGCCACCGCCTCGATGAGCCGGATCCCGTTCAAGGGCGTCGGCCGCGGCCGGGGCCCGGGGGCCGGTGCAGATTCGCTGCCGCCGGGCTCTGAGAACCTGGCCGACCACACGGCCGAAGCCCAACCGAGCTCCGGACGCTCGTCACTCCGCCGCACGGGCGGTCCAGCCCGCGAGACTGCACTCGAAGGCGGATGAGGCGGTAGGCTAGATTGCAGGACGTGAACGACACCCAGTTCCCCTCAAGGCGGCTCGGCAATCAGGGCCTGGTGGTCTCGGCGGTCGGGCTCGGCTGCATGAGCATGTCCCAGGCCTACGGCCCCGCCGACGAGGCCGATTCACTGGCCACCATCGACCGGGCCCTGGAACTCGGGGTTTGCTTCCTGGATACCGCCGACGCCTACGGGGATGGCCACAACGAGCTGCTCTTGGGCCGAGCCCTCCAGGGACGCCGGGACCGAGTCGTCCTGGCGACCAAGTTCGGCATCCTGAAGGACCGCGCCACCGCGAGCAGGGTCAGCGGGCGTCCGGAGTATGTGAGAGCCTGCTGCGAGGCGTCGCTGCAGCGGCTCGGCACCGATCACATCGACCTCTACTACCAGCACCNNAAGGTGCGCTTCCTCGGGCTCTCCGAGGCCAGCGCCGACTCGTTGCAGCGGGCGATGGCCACCCACCCGATCAGCGCGCTCCAGAGTGAGTGGTCCCTGTGGACCAGGGACATCGAGGAGCAGATTCTGCCCACCGCCCGCCGGCTGGGGATCGGCATCGTTCCCTACAGTCCTCTGGGCCGGGGGTTCTTCACCGGGAAGATCACCGACCCAGACGGCTTCGGGCCTGACGACTTCCGCCGTGACAACCCCCGATTCCAGGGCGACAACTTCCAGCACAACTTGGAGCTGGTCCGGCTGGTTGTGCGGCTCGCCGCGGACAGGGCCGTGACTCCCGCCCAGCTGGCGCTGGCCTGGCTCCTCGCCCAAGGCGCCGACGTGGTTCCGATCCCGGGTACCAAGCACCGCGCCAATCTGGAGGAGAACGCCGGGGCAGCCCGGGTCACCCTGTCGCCCTCGGATCTGGACCAGCTGGCCAGCTTGGTGCCGCCCGGAACGTTCGCGGGCACCCGCTACTCCGATGGCGGCTACAGCTACGGATCGAGCCCAGCAAAGAGCTGACCGCTCGGCCCGGGCCAGACCGACGCGCTCATGGGGGCGGAGACGTTCCGGCCCGGCCCCCGACCCACATGAGGCGAGTCACCATGAGGGCCCGGCGGACCTCCTCGTCGCCGGCGGACGCGGGCCGGGGGTTGAGCGCGCCGGCTCCCAATCAACTGCTCTCGACCCCCGGGCAGCTCGCCTCCGCAAGAGCATCCTCGCGCAGCTTCGGCGCCATCCCCGTCCCCAGCGGCTGCGGAGCCACGATGGCGTCGTCCCCACGGCGGGCAGCGGACCAAGACCGGGTGGGCCGTCGGTCGCCGCCCCGATCAGCCGGCCCGTGCCGCCGCAGGGTCAGGCGAAGGTTCCCATGCTGACCGGCTCGCCGATCCTGGCCCGCTGCCAGCTCCGAAAGGAAGGCCAGAGCTAGGTCCAGGATTTGAGGCTCCGCGGTGCTGGCGCCCCAGCGCGGCCACCGTCTCCCGGCCCTTCAGAAGTGGTCCCGCAGCCAGCCGTGGATCTCCGGCACCCGGCGCAGCAGCGGGGTCAGGTGGCCCTCGTCCGGGAGATAGTGCCACTCGGCGTCGGGCAGGTGCCGGGCCAGCCACCTGCCGTGCCCGGGCGGCACCATCAGGTCGTGCTGGCCCTGCCACAGCTGCAGGGGCACGCGGATCTCGGACAGGTCGAATCCCCAGGGGAGGACGAAGGCGAGGTCGTCGTCGAGCCAGCCGTCGGGACCGTGCGAACATGCCTCCTCCCTCAGCGCCACCAGCCACTCGCCCAATTGGTCCCGGGTGGCCCGCAGGTCAGGGCCGGACAGGAGGGTGCTCATCGACCCGATCATCTCCTCCACGCCGGAGACCGGCGTGGAGGCCGCCTCCTCGTACCCGGCTCGAGCCGCGTCCTCTCCTGCCAGCAGGGTCTTGAACTCGTCGATGTTGCCCTGCCCCATACCCTCGAGGAAGTCGAGACCCTCCGCGTCATAGGGAGCTGGCGAGGCGATGGTCGCGGCCGCCACCACCAGGCCCGGCAGCCTGGCGGCGCAGCTCAGCGCGGGAGGGCCTCCTCCCGAGTAGCCCCAGGTGGCCAGCTGGGAGATCTGGAGGTGATCGGCGATAGCGAGCACGTCGTCGGGGGTTTGGGAGACCGAGCGGCCGCGGAGTCTCGTGGAGCCACCGTACCCCGGCCTGGAGTAGCCGACCAGGCGGATCCCCTTGCGCTCGGCGTCCTCCAGCCAGCCCTGGTAGGGCAAGCGAGCTCCCGGCGTCCCGTGGTGGACAAGGACGACTGGCTGGCCCGCGCCACCGGCATCGAAGATGTCGAGCCGTCGCCCGTCCGGGGTCCGCATCTGCAGCTCACGAATCTCCATCCTGACCTCCCCCTGTGGCACCCGACCCGGCAGCACCGAGCTTGCTCCCGGTCCGAGGGGGCTCGGTGGTTTGGGGCCGCCCAAGCCTACGTGGCGAGGGGCCGCGAAATGGGGCTCCAGGGCAGACCGCCACCGGGCGCGCGGAAGTGTAGACTCGGGCCCACCCGAGTGCCGGCCCAACCCGGGGACCCGGTCCTGCTGGGCTGTGCCGAGATAGTGAGGCTGCCGTCGTGAGCGCTGCGGCTGCGGGTGGGTCCAAGGTGGTGGTGCGCTTCTCTGCCGCCCGTCTGGTCGCCCTCTCGGCCTATTGGCTGGCGATCAACTACCTCTGGCAGGGGATGGGGGCGCTAATCCTGCCCCGGCTGATCATCCGCACCGTTCCCGAGGGCCACCGCGGCGTCGCGGTCGCGGTGCTCGCGGGCCTGGGGGCGGTGGTGGCGATCCTGGCCCAGCCCGCAGCCGGCGCCTTCTCAGACCGCTGCCGGGTTCGCTGGGGCCGGCGCAAGCCCTTCATCTTGGCGGGGACCGTCGGCGACATCGTCTGCCTGCTCGGGCTCTCGGTGGCGGGTACCTACGGGGCCCTGGTCATCCCCTACTGCGCCCTGCAGATCTGCTCCAACACCGCCGAGGGCGCCTACCAGGGCATGCTCCCCGATCAGGTCCCCAGCGCCGACCGGGGCCGAGCCGCCGGGCACTACGGGCTGGCGGTGCTGGTGGGGACCGCGCTCGGATTCCTGCTCACCGGGCTGCTGATCTCCCTGGGCCACATCCGTCTAGCCCTGGCGAGCGTCGGAGTGGTCTTGCTCCTGACCCTGCTGGCGACCCTGGTCTTCGTGCCAGACTCCCCGGCCCAGGAGCCGCTCCCCAGTCGCCGCCAGGCGTACCTGGGCGTATTCAGCTTCCGGCCTCGGCAGAATCCCGACTTCACCTGGCTCCTGGTCTCCCGGTTGCTGGCGTTCATGGGCACCGCTGGGCTCACGGACTTCGCGCTCCTCTTCATCAAGGCGACGTTCTACCCCGGATCCGGGAGCGCGATCGCCAACCGGGCCTCGGGAGCCACCTCCATCCTGCTAGCGCTGCTGGTGGTGGTGGCGATGCTGGTCACCCTGCCCGCCGGCCGACTCTCCCAGCGGCTCGGGCGCAAGGTCATCGTCAGGGCGGCCTGCTGGCTGGGCGCGGTCGGCACCTTCCTGCTGGTCTTTACCAGCTCGCTGCCCCTCGTCTATCTGGTGGGCATCCTGATCGGGGGCGCCCTGGGGATGCTGCTCTCGGTGGACTGGGCCTTCATGGTCGACCTGGTCCCGCCTGAGGCGGCGGGGCGCTTCATGGGCATCTCCAACCTGGCGACGGCAGGGTCGGGCATCCTGGCCACGGTGATCGCCGGGCCGCTCCTGGATTTCGGCAATGGACTTCACCACAACGCCGGATTCCCCATGATCTTCATCTTCTTTGCGGTGTGCTTCTTCCTCGGCGGATGGCTGGTCTGGCGGGTGCGGCCCCCGGCGGAGGCCCGCATCTCCGCGGCATGAGCGCTGCCCCTCCGCCCCTCGGGGGCCCGTTCCCCAGGCCCGAGCTCAGAGCTCCGATCACGAATTCCTCCTAGCTCGCATCACCAGAGCCGTCGCGAGGTCGGCGAGCAGCCCCCAGCGCTCCGGAGCACTGCCGACGGGCGACCGCCTGGGGA
>PLTL01000310.1 GCA_003164475.1 Candidatus Dormiibacterota bacterium
TTCACCATCACCACCGAGGCCTGCAACGCCTACATGGAGGCCGACGACAGCTTCCCGCCGGGCTTGATGGACGAGGTGAAGGAGCATCTGCACACACTCGAGGAGAAGACCGGCAAGCGTCTGGGGGACGCCAAGGAGCCGCTGCTGGTTTCGGTGCGCNNTGCCGGGCATGATGGACACGGTCCTGAACCTGGGCCTCAACCGGGTGACCCTGGAGGGGCTGGCCAGCAACACCAAGGATCGCCGCTTTGCGCTGGATGCCTATCGACGGTTCATCCAGCTTTTCGGGAAGATCGTCAAGGGCGTGGATGCTGAGCTCTTCGAGAAGGAGCTGGCGGCGGCCAAGGAGACGGCCCAGGTGGCCAGTGACTCCGAGCTGCCCGAGGAGGCGCTGAGCGCCCTGGCTGGCCGGTTCATGGAGATCTACCGCCAGCAGACCTCGGAGCCGTTCCCCGAGGACCCTTGGGACCAGCTGACCCAGGCCATAGCGGCGGTCTTCTCCTCCTGGAACGGCCGGCGCGCAGTCGCCTACCGGGAGTACAACCACATCCCCCACACCCTGGGCACTGCGGTCAACGTCCAAGCCATGGTCTTCGGCAACATGGGGGCAGACTCCGGTACCGGGGTGGCCTTCACCCGCGATCCCGCGACCGGGGAGAAGCGTCTCTACGGCGAGTACCTGCTCAACGCCCAGGGCGAGGACGTGGTCGCCGGGATCCGCACCCCCCAGCCGATTGATTCCCTGCGCAAGGCGCTGCCCAAGGTCTACAAGAGCTTCTCCGAGATCGCGGATCGGTTGGAGGCCCACTACCGGGACGTCCAGGACATGGAGTTCACCATCGAGAGGGGTCACCTCTACATGCTCCAGACCCGGGGCGGTAACCGGACCGCGGCCGCTGCGGTCAAGATCGCCGTCGACATGGTCGACGAGGGGATCATCAGCGAGGAGGAGGCCCTGAAGCGGGTCCAGCCCGACCAGGTCGACCACCTGCTGCACCGCGCCATCGACCCTCGCGCCGAGGTGAAGGTGCTGGCAACCGGGCTGGCCGCCTCGCCGGGGGCGGCCACTGGGGCAGCGGTCTTCGACGCCGATCGGGCCGAGGCTCAGGCCAAGGAAGGCCAGAAGGTGATCCTGGTCCGGATCGAGACCAACCCCGACGACGTCCATGGCATGATCGCCGCCGAGGGGGTGCTGACCTCCAGAGGTGGCCGGACCTCCCATGCGGCGGTGGTGGCCAGAGGCATGGGCAAGCCCTGCGTGGCCGGGGCCGGCGATGTTTTGGTGGACCTGGAGCGGCGCCGCTTCGTGGCCGGCGGGGTCACGATCAAGGAAGGCGACGTCTTCACCATCGACGGTTCCAACGGCCGGGTCATCGAGGGAACCGCCCCCACCATCGAGGCGGCGGTGTCGGGTGACCTGGAGCGCATTCTCGGGATGGCCGACCGGGTCCGCCGTCTCAAGGTCTACGCCAACGCCGACAACCCGCCCGACGCCGTCCGAGCCCGCGGCTTCGGCGCCCAGGGGGTCGGGCTCTGCCGCACCGAGCACATGTTCATGGAGCAGGAGCGGCTGCCCATCGTCCAGGAGATGATCCTGGCCAGCGACACCGAGGTCCGTCGGGAGGCGCTCTCCCGACTGCTGCCGTTCCAGCGCGGTGACTTCGTGGGGATCCTGGAGGCGATGCAGGGGCTGCCCGTGGTCATCCGCCTGATCGACCCTCCGCTGCACGAGTTTCTCCCCAGCCACGACGAGCTACTGGAGGAGGTAACCCGGCTCCGCGCCCTGAAGAAGTCCCCCAAGAAGCTTGCCAAGGCGGAGAAGATGCTGGCCGCGGTGGAACAGCTTCGGGAGCAGAACCCGATGCTGGGACTGCGGGGCTGCCGCCTGGGGCTGCTCTTCCCAGAGATCATCGAGATGCAGACCCGGGCCATCGCGGAGGCTGCGGCCGAGCTCCGCAAGCGCCGCATCAAGGTGCACCCGGAGATCATGGTGCCGCTGATAGCCGACGTTGAGGAGCTGCGGCGCTCCCGGGGTGTCATCGAGGCGACTCTCAAGCAGGTCGCCAAGGAGCAGGGGGTCCGGCTGGAGATCAAAATCGGCACCATGATCGAGGTGCCCAGGGCCGCCCTCACCTCGGGGAAGATCGCCGAGGTCGCCGAGTTCTTCTCGTTCGGGACCAACGACCTGACCCAGATGACCTACGGGGTCTCGCGGGACGACGCCGAGGGCTCGTTCCTCCTCCGCTACGTCGCCGACGGCATACTGCCGGCCAACCCCTTCGAGCACCTGGATCCCGAGGGTGTGGCCCGGCTGATGGAGCTGTCGGTCACCGAGGGCCGCGCCGCTCGGCACTCGCTGGAGGTGGGAATCTGCGGTGAGCACGGCGGCGACGCCCAGTCCATCGCCATCTGCGAGCGGCTGGGGCTGGACTACGTGTCCTGCTCGCCGTTCAGGGTTCCCGGCGCTCGGCTGGCGGCCGCCCAGGCCCGGATCACGGGCGAGCCGGCGACCGCATAGCCCGGGTTGCCCGCGGCCCCGGTGGGGCCGCGGGCAACCACCAGGGGCGGCTGCACCCTCGTGGCGAGGGCGGTTCTGTCGTGCACGGAGATCGAGATCGGCCCAGGCTCGGTCGAGGTCCGGGGGGGCAACCCAGACCCAGCTGGGCACGGCCCCAGGGCCCGCGGTGCCGGGTGTCCCGGGGAGGGCCGATCCGGACTCCTTCGCCGCCGGCGGAGATGATCGGGGTGCCAACCAGGGGGTCCATGCCTCGGTCCCGGGGCGGGAGGAGGAGTGAATGGCGGACTGGGCCGGAGGGATCGTCCCGCTGGGTCGGCCGGTCCAAGGCGGAGCCGCCTCGGGGCCAGGAGCTCCTGGAGGCCGTCGCGTTTGAACTGGCCCGTCTTCGGCGGAGATGCCGATCGACCCGCCGCAGCCTGCTGCAGTCGACCGGTCGCAGCCCCCTTGCAATCCCTCCTCCGCCCCAGCCGGACGCCCACGAACTGCCTGTGACCCGGCCGCGATTCGGGCTGATAATGGAGCCTCAATAGCAAGCGAGGGCACAGGTGAGACCGGCCAGGCTCGCCGCTCTGGAGGGGAAGTAGATGCCTAGGGACGCTGCCTGCGCGATCTACACCACAAACCAGCCCGGCAGCCCCTGGAGCCAGCTCAAAAAGAACAGCGGCTGGACACGAACCGGGCCCAACGGTCGCGTCCACCGACCCAGCGTCGAGCAACTGCGGTCGCCCCTGTTGCCGCCGCTCGGAGCCGACCAGCCGGGACTCAGCGTCAGGGCGGAACGGAGGTCCAGGAGCGAGGACCGTCTTGCCGGCGTGGAGTGCTGGAGGTGAGCTCCGGTTGGGTGGAGCAGCGGGAGGGAGCGGAGGAGATCCGGGCGCGGCAGCTGCCAAGCGATCCCCGACCGTCGCCGCGGCTCACCGTGCCTGAGGATGTCGGGAATGGCCGCAACCGGCCCTGGGCTGCCTAGCCATGCCCGCCAAGAACGAACGCACGCTGGCACCTTGGCTGGTGGGGGCGACCATCGAGACCGTCGGCCGGGTCTCCGACCGGACCTCAGGCCGGACCCGGGCCAAGCAGCACCGGATGCCAGGCTCGGAGCGCCGGGAGCAGCTCCTCCAGGCCTGCCTCACCGCCTTCGCCAGGGACGGCCTGGAGATGACCACCATGGACTCCATCGCCACCACGGCCGGGGTCAGCAAGCCGCTGGTCTACCGCCACTTCCACAACCGCCACGAGGCGTTGGTGGCGGTGGTGGAGCGGGAGAGCGAGCGGCTGGTCGCGGTCCTGGGGATCGGCGGCGACGTGACGCCCACGCCCAGCTTCGAAGCTCTGACCACCACCTTCCTCACCTTTGCCGCGGAGGCGCCAGCCTCATTCCGGCTGCTCTTCCAGCTGGTGGATGCCGCCGCCGGGGCCGCCCAGCGCCGGGTCGACCAGCTCCGGGACCGGGTGGGGCGGGTGCTGGTCGACTCTCTCCTGTCCCAGGTGGACCCCGCCGAGTTGTCCGAGCTCCCCGAGCTGGGCCAGGACACCGCCTGGTTGGCGGGGATGGTGAGCTCGATCGTCGAGGGCGTGGCTGGGGGACTGGGGCGAGGTGAGGACCCGGCGCTCCGGGCGGGGGCGCTCTGCCGGCTGCTGCGCCCGGAGGGGGTGGTGGCGGCCCTGGTCGAGGTGCGGCCTCGGACTGGCCGTCCGGAGGCGCTGCCGCGGGAACCGGGCTAGCCCCGCCGTCGCCGGGGCGCTCCCGCTCGCTCCGGACGCTGGAGGATCTGGTAGGGACCACTCGGATCACCGGGAGCGCCGGCGCGGGGAAGACCCAACAGCTGGTGGCCCTGGCCTCGGAGTGGCTGCTGGGGGGCGGGGATCCTCGCCGCCTGGTCCTAGTG
>PLTL01000253.1:0-769 GCA_003164475.1 Candidatus Dormiibacterota bacterium
CTGAGCATTTCCATCACACGCCCGGCCGGCGCGAGAAACTCGTCGTTCGGCACCGTCGCCGCGTCCCATTGGCGCTCCGTAACTTCAAAAAGCGCTTCCAGGCCGTTGGACAGCGTCTCGTCGGGGCCAAAGACCCGGAAATTCCGCCGCTCGCTGTTCAGCTTCTCCACGTCGCGCAGGAAAGGTCCGAGCACATGCGCGTCCCCGATGCCGCCCACCCCCGGCGACGGCACCGCCTCCGCGAAGTCGCGGAAATCCGGCATGCGCAGGTCGCGCAGCAGGATGCCGCCGTTGGCGTGGGGGTTGGCACCCATGCGCCGATCGCCGGTCGGCGCGAGCTCGGCGAGTTCCGGGAGCAGCCGGCCCTCCGCGTCGAACAGCTCGTCGGGCCGGTACCTCTTCATCCAGGCCTCGAGGAGCGCGACGTGATCGGGATGGTCCGGGTCGACGAGGAGCGGCACCTGGTGAGATCGGAACGTCCCCTCGATGGGCACGCCGTCGACCACCTTCGGCCCCGTCCAGCCCTTCGGTGACCGGAGAACGATCATCGGCCAGCGTGGCCGGGTGGGGTCGCCGGTTCGCCGGGCATCGCCCTGCAGCCTCTTGATGTCCTCTATCACCTCGTCCAGGGTCCTGGCCATCAGCTGGTGCATCACCTCGGGGTCGTCACCCTCCACGAAGTGGGGGATCCAGCCGCAACCGCGGAGGAACTGGTCCAGCTCCTCGGGCTCGATGCGCGCGAGCACGGTGGGGTTGCTGATCTTGTAGC
>PLTL01000253.1:805-7082 GCA_003164475.1 Candidatus Dormiibacterota bacterium
CCCGGCGTCGTCGGGGCCACGTGACTGGAGATCCCCCCGGGAAACGAGAACTGGCCAAACAGCCGTTTCAGACCGGCCTCATCCTGACTGACGTCAGGGTAGATCTCGCTGTACGTGCCCTCCAGGTAGGTGTTGCCAACCAGCGCCGGGCCGCCGTGCCCTGGGCCGGCGATGTAGAACATGTCCAAGTCGTACTTCTTGATCACCCGGTTCAGGTGTACGTAGATGAAGTTCTGCCCCGGCACCGTGCCCCAATGTCCGACCACGAGCGGTTTGACGTGCGCCAGTTCCAGCGGCCGCTTGAGTAGCGGATTGTCGTAGAGGTAGATCTGCCCGACCGACACGTAGTTGGCAGCCCGCCAGTACGCGTCCATCCGCCCAACGAGTTCCGGTGCGAGTGTCGGTGTCGTCATGGCTGGAGCTCCGGTTGGCAGGCTGGGCGAATTCTCGATCGAGGGCGGTGGATGAAGGGGCACGTACCGAGCCTCCTCGCGACCCGCGCCGCGAATATCGCGGCGGCGTCTGAGGACAAGTGCACGGATCGCGCCATCAAACGCCGCCTTCCCGCGGCATGAAGAAACGGGCGACGACGATCACCGCACACACCGCAGAAGACGCCTCCTGCGAGTGCCTCCAGCCCGCGCGAAATCGTGACATGGGTCATCGACGCGCGTCGGTACCCTTGCGCACCGAGAGACTGATCAGCCGTGCCCACACTCAACCATGGGATCACAAGAGCGCTCTGCGCACGCGCATGGCTGGACGCCGTCAGAGGTTCACCGGCACACCACGCAACCGGAACCGCCACGCTGTCAGGCGGCCCGGATGTCGCGGCGGCCAAAGACCCAGATCCCGAAGAGAGCCATCGCCGCCGCGGGCAACGCAAGTACCACGTAGCGCCACGGCGCCGTGGCGTTCACGAGCGGGTCCCCAGCGAACGCCCAGTCCCACGGCGAGAGGTGGGCAAACGGCTTCACGGCGGCGCTCAGAGGCAACAGAAGGGCCGCCACCATTCCCGCGATGGCGACGACGAAGGCGACGCCGAGAACGACGGATGTTCTCGGCCGGAGACCTGCCACGGCCACTGCCAGACCACCGTGGAAGAGCGCCAGCAACGCCGACAGTGCCAGGGTGGCCCCAAGCCTTCCCCCGTTGATCGAGAGGTGGACCTGGGCATCCGCCCCCAACTGGACGACAGCCGTGACCGCAACCAGCACGGCAAGACCGACGAGGGCGGCCACCGCGCGACCGGCAAAGACGGCTCGACGCGGCACGGGCTGGGCGAATACCAGTTCCAGACGCCCCGCGTCCTCCTCTCCGGCGGTCAGGCTGCTCACGAAGTAGATGGCCACGCCGACCAGAAGGAGGGGGATGAAGAAGGCGTAGAGGTTCCCGCGCAGGAAGCCCGCCGGCGTGCCGAAGCCCTCCAGGCCGAACGCCTGGACCACCCCCTGGGGGAGCTGGTCGATGGCTTGGCTCACCCCCGACCCGCTCTTGAACGCAGGCCACACCGAAACCGTCGCTGCGACCAGCACGGCCAGGGCGACGCCCCAGATGATGGTGGCGCGGCGGATGGAACGCAGGGGCGCCAGTACGAGTTCTGCGCTCGGACCGCTCATGGCGTCTCCTCGTAGAGATCCAGGAAGGCCTCCTCCAGGTCCGGCTCCTCGACCAGCATGCCCGTGACCGGCTGCGAGCCGAGGAAGGCGAGCAGGGGGCGGATCGGCCCCGTGAGCGAGGCGGTGAAGCGATGTCCGTCCACCGCCGCATCAACAAGGCCCGGGACGTCTTTTAGGTGCGAGGGCACATCGCCCTCGAACCAGACCTCGACGCGCTGCCGTGCCCGCCCGCGCAGCTCCTCGACGGTACCCTGGGCGACGACGCGGCCGGCGCGGAGGACGACGACGCGATCCGCCGTCCGCTGGACCTCGCTCAGGACATGCGAGGAGAGGAACACCGTGGCCCCCGTCGCGCGTGCCTCGCGGAGCAGAGCCACGAACTCGTGCTGCATGAGAGGGTCCAGGCCGCTGGTGGGCTCGTCGAGGACCAGAAGGTCGACCGGCCAGAGGAAGGCCAGGAGCAGCGACAGCTTGCGACGATTGCCGGTCGAGAGCTGGCGAGTCGGGCGCCTGAGGTCCAGCTTGAGGCGCTCCGCAAGCTCATCGCGACGTGCCGGATCGAACCCACCACGCAGGCGTCCAATCGAGTCGATCACCTGCGCGCAGGACATCCGGTTGGGCAGGCGCAGCTCTCCCGGGACGTAGCTCAGCCGGGAGCGGATTGCCACACCGTCACGCCGCGGGTCCATCCCGAAGACTTCAATCCGTCCAGAGGTGGGGCGGAGCAGGTCCAGGATGCAGCGGATGGTGGTGCTCTTGCCAGATCCGTTGGGGCCGAGGAAGCCGAGCACCTCGCCTGGGTTCAGATCCAGGTCGATGCCGCGCACCGCATGGACGGCGCCGTAGTCCTTGACCAAAGCCTGCACCCGAAGGAGCGGGGCAGCAGTGGGTGTGGAGGCGACCTGGACTCTGGTTCGCGCTGCCGCCGCGTCAACCATGTCGCACTCCGATCACGCGTCTATCTCCCGCCGCCTCCGTCTCGGGACGGCTCACGCCTCTCCAGGAGGACCCTCGAGCAGCTCTGCAACCCCGACGAGCAGGCGGGCGCATCGGCCCACCATGCGAGCCCTCGCCTCCAGAGCCGCTCGCTGCGGATCAGCGACACCGCTCAGGCCTGCAGCCTCGAGGCTCAGGGCATCGGCAGCCAGCTCCTGCACCAGGACCTCGCGGATCTCGTAGGCGATGCCCTGACAGCGCGCCTCCGACCGCTCCCGAGCATCTAACGGGAGAATCGGGCCCGATCCGGGGGATTGTCCGGCGGCCGTGCCGGTACCCCGCCGCACGGATCGCCCCCGCGAGCGGAATTGTGCCCTGGGCGTCCCGGGGGATCTCTCCAGGACCCGGACGTTCATGACCCCACCTCGCAAGCGCACTACTCAGTTTGTTTGTGTGTATGATACACCCGAATGCCGCGCTTGCGTGATGCCACCCGGTTGGAGAGACGCCGCACCTTCGTCGATGCCGCCTGGCGGCGGGCCGCCTCTCAGGGATGGCGAGACATGACGGTCGATGACGTCTGCGCCGAAGCCGGCCTCAGCAAGGGGGCCTTCTACTCGCACTTCGCCTCCAAGCGGGAGTTGCTCGACGCTCTGGTCGATGACGACGCCGGCGCCGTCAGCGAGGCCATGAAAGATCTGGAGGCACAGCCTCTCGATGGGCCTGAGCGCCTGCGCCGGATGACGCGGATGATGCTCGACCGTGCCGGAGACGGCTCCCGAATCCAGGTGCGAGCCGATCTCTGGGCTGCCGCCCTGACGGAGCCGGCGATTCGCGAGCGGCTCAACACCGAGGTCGACGCACGGCGCCGCGTCATCCGCCGTTGGGTCCAGGAGGCGATCGCGGGGGGCGAGATCGTTGATCTTCCCGCCAATGCCCTCGCCTCGATCCTCCTGGCCCTGAATGACGGCCTGATGCTCCATAGGACGCTCGACGAGAGCGGCTTCCGCTGGGCCAACATCAGCCGGGCGCTCGACGCGCTATTGGCGGGGATCACGACGGCGTGAGCGAGGGGATCCCGCTCGCGGTTGACCGGGTCGGCCGGCTGCGCGAACGCCTGAGCCGGGGCCCGGGGGGCTCCGTGGCCCGAGGCGGAGCGGCGTGGCTGCGCGGCTCCCGACTCGGATTGGTGGTCATGGCCCTGGTGGTCGGCGTGGGCTCGGGCCTCGGGGCCGTCGGATTCCGCTGGCTGATCGTCGCCGTCACCTGGTTGGCGACGGGATACCAGCAGTTCGGCCAGCAGGGCCGGGTGGCCAGCCTGCACCTGCCCGGGCTCGGGTTCTGGTTCCTGCTGCTGATCCCGGTGGTGGGCGGCCTGCTCTACGGCCCGCTGGTCCAGCGCTTCGCCCGTGAGGCGCGCGGCCACGGCGTTCCCGAGGTGATGCTCGCCGTCGCCGAGAACGGGGGGCGGATCCGGCCCCAGGTCTCGATCGTCAAGGCCCTCGCCTCGGCGCTCTGCATCGGTACGGGCGGCTCGGTGGGACGGGAGGGGCCGATCGTCCAGATCGGGTCGGCCCTGGCCTCCAGCCTCGGCCAGGTGGTCCGGATGTCCGAGTCCCGCCTGCGGATCATCGTCGCCTGCGGCGCCGCCGGGGGGATAGCGGCCACGTTCAACGCGCCCCTCACCGGGCTCTTCTTCGGGTTCGAGATCGTCCTGCGCGAATTCTCGCTCGACGCCATCTTGGCGACCATCCTCTCGGCGGTGACCGCTGACCTGGTGAGCCGGGCCTTCTTCGGTTCCGCCCCCTTCTTTGCCCAGATCCCGCACGACCTCGCCGTCACGCACCCCTCCACCTACCTTCTGATCGCGGTGCTGGGCGTCGCCGCCGGCCTCATCGGATTCAGCTTCAAGACGGTGCTGTACAAGTCAGAGGACTTGGTCGACCGGCTCTGGAGGGGGCGTCCGGAATGGGCTCGGCCCGCCGTCGGCGGCCTCGGGCTCGGGGCCCTCCTGATCGCCCTCCCTCAGATGTATGGGGTCGGCTACCCGGTGATGAATCAGATGGTGGCCGGCCAGGTGGTCCTGTGGCTCCTGGTGGTGCTCATGGTGGGCAAGATGGTCGCGACCAGCCTGACGCTTTCGATCGGAGGCTCGGGTGGGGTGTTCGCCCCCTCGCTCTTCACCGGGGCAGCGGCGGGTATGGCCTTCGGTGTGGTCGTCGAGCACCTCTTCGGACCCGGCGTCGGCGCCCCCGCCGTCTTCGCGGTGGTGGGCATGGGTGCGGTCTTCAGCGCGGCCGCACAGGCACCGCTGACGGCGACCGCCAGCGTGGTCGAGATGACCGGCAACTTCGGCCTCACGCTGCCGGTGATGCTCGCGACGGGCATCGCCGCTGCGGTGTCCAAGAGCCTCAGCTACGGCAGCATCTACACCACCAAGCTGCTCCGACGTGGTGTCGACATCGAGCGGCCCAGGCCGGCCAGCATGTGGCAAACCCTCACCGTCGCGGACGTCATGCAGCCGGTGGCCAAGGCCGGCGGAGAGCCCCTCGTCGGCGATGGAGCGGAGGGTGCGGCCCGGCTCTCTCCGGTGGCGCCGAAGCAGTGGCTGGAGCTCATCGGCACCGTGACCGACACCGGCCAACCTCAGGCGCTGCTCGCCAACGAGACGCTGGAGCAAGCGCTCCGCCAGCTGACCCTCTATGGGCGGGTCGGTCTGCCCGTGCTCTCCACCGATCGCCAGCAGCTGAGGGGCTGGATCACCCGCCGCCAGGTGCTGCGCGCGCTGTCCAGAAGTGTGAGCGCGTCCGCTCGTGACGTCGAGCGGGGGGCCGCGGCTGCGGACTTCGGATTTGACGACCCGAGCTCGCGCATCCATGTGCCGACCAACCCGCTGACCGGATACGAGACCATCGAGGTCAGCATCGGCCCGCGTTCGCCCGCCCTGGGGAAGCGCCTCGATGACGTCCTCTGGCCGCCGGGGTGCCTGGTGGTGGCCGTCACCGAGGGCCGTGAGCTCGCCGCCCCACGGGGCGACGCCGTGCTTCGAGCCGGCGAGCGGGTGATCATTCTGGCGCCGACCGCCCATCCCCCGGTCGGGCCATCGCCGACCAAGGATGGCACGAGTGACGAGGCAGTAGGGAACCCCTGACGAGCACAGCGACTCTGGCCCACCGCAGCCATCACTGGCTAGGACTGCGCTCCGGAACCGACCACCCGCCCGCGTCCGGCGGACCGTCGGGCCGCCGGCGGAGGAGCTGGACACTCGACCGGTAAATCCCCTCCTTATGGCACCGGTGGGACACCGCGGAACGGTGATCACCACACAGGTCTAGGCGATCTGGTCTGAGAGGTCAGTGCGCCGGGATGATAGTTCATCAGGTGCGAAGCCGTCGGCACGTAACCGTATACGCAGTCCCTTGTTGGTAGGCGTAGACTTGCGCCGCGCATGGGGGGCTTTGAGGGTTCAGCACTGTGAAGATCGTGGCCAACATCATCTGGCTCGTATTCGCCGGGATATGGCTCTTCCTCGGCTACGTGATCTCGGGCATCCTCAACTGCATCTTCATCATCACAATCCCGTTCGGCCTCCAGGCATTCAAGCTCGCCGGGTTCGCGCTATGGCCATTCGGCCGGACCGCCGTGAATCGCCCTGGTGCATCGGCCGCAGGCTCGGGGTGCGGGAATGTCCTCTGGTTCGTCTTGGGTGGTTGGTACATGGC
>PLTL01000253.1:7147-7652 GCA_003164475.1 Candidatus Dormiibacterota bacterium
ACGACCGGCGGTGCGTCCAGTGCGGCGGGTGATAAGGGGTAAGCGGCTGCATGCCCGCTACTGCTCCCCCGCCTGCACCCGGCGGGCCAGGTACGCTCGCTGGGTGGCCGCGGGACGCCCCTACCGAGGTCGCAGGTGGGCCACGGCGGCCTCTGGCGCCGTTCCCGGCGGCCGTAGGGGCTAGCGCGTTGCCTCGCAGTTGCGCCTTCTGCGGGAGCACTGGGCCGATGAGCCGCGAGCATGTGCTCCCACGCTGGCTCAGAGACGCCGTGGAGGTCGGCGACCAACCGGGCACCCATATCCTAGGGATCGACCAGGAACGCGTCCGGGAGTGGCAGGCGCTGCCCTTCACGACCCAATCCCGCCGCGTCTGCCTGAGTTGCAACACCGGATGGATGGCCCGCTTGGAGGACGACACCAGGCCGATCCTCGGGCCGCTGATCGGAGGCCCCATCGACACGGTTCTCTCGGTTGATCAGCAAGCCGTGGCGACCAGCTGGGCGCT
>PLTL01000304.1 GCA_003164475.1 Candidatus Dormiibacterota bacterium
TCCTCATCGGTGGATCCGGGCTAACCAGTATCCTTCCATGGGAGGGACCACGGCAGCCGGGTGGCACTAGGGGTAGTGGAGCCCCCACGTCGCGCCTGAGAACTGTGACACGGTGGAGTTGGAGACCGAGCGCGAAACCAAGACTTGTCACAGCAAGAGGCGTCTTGGAGACGGCTACCAGCGCGGCGTCCCGACCCGATGCCCGCCACCTGGACCGCTCCGAACGGCGCAGTATCCGGTGCTCCCGTCAGGGAGATCCCCACACCTGCCGGTTGGTATCAGCGTTGGTATCAAAGCTGGACGACAAGGCCCATTCGGCGGAGACCCCCGAGCCTGTATCGAGATCAGAACGGCGGAGGGAGAGGGATTCGAACCCCCGGAAGCGTTGCCGCCTGAGCGGTTCTCAAGTTCGCTGGCGGCCGTGACGGCTGGTGTTATCGGGTGCGGCCGGTTCTCGTCCTGAACTCGAATTGGCGCCCCGTCGGCCCGTCTGGTGCTGCGCCGTGCCGTCAAATCCTCGCCAGTCCGTGAGCAACGGGCCCAGCAGCTACCGGCGTGCCCTCACCGTCACCGGCCGCGTGCGCGGCTGGCCAGGTATCCGCAGCCGCGACCACTCGGGCACGGCATACTCGCCGGCCGAGACGCAGTGTGCTGCGTAGAGGCGGCTCACGTTGTCGTCAGTGCCACCGACGGTGATGGATTCGTGACCAAAGGTGGGCTTGGACTTTGGTTCGGCTCCCGGCTTCCGTGCGTGGAGGGCGTCCTCATCATCCAGGTCGCCCTTGACGCGCCGGCCGTCCAGCAGTATAGTGGGCTAGGTAACTAGAGCAATGGAGCCAGAATGATTGAGTTTCACTTGGACACCCGCTCCGGCGTCTCTCCCTACCTGCAGATCGTCCACCAGGTGCGACAAGCCCTCCGACTGGGCCTCCTGCGCGAAGGAGACCAGCTTCCCACCGTCAAGGAAGTGGTAGCGCGGCTGGCGATCAATCCCAACACCGTCCTCAAGGCCTACCGGGAACTCGAACATGAGGAGTTGGTCAGAGCCCGTCCGGGAATCGGGACCTTCGCAACCAAGACGTTGAGCGATGTCCCTCTGGCCCAGATTGGTCCCCTGCGCCACGACCTCCGCCGCTGGCTTGCCAAAGCGCGCCTGGCAGGGCTCGAGGAAGAGAGCATCGAAGCTCTCTTTCTCGACACCTTTCGTTCTGCCACCGAGGAGGGGGTAGCGTGACCGCAGCCGTGGAAACCACGGGATTGGGAAAGCGCTACGGGAGCCGATGGGCGCTGTCCGGCTGCACTCTCGCAGTTCCCACCGGGCGGGTCGTGGGGCTGGTCGGACCAAACGGGGCCGGGAAGACGACCCTCCTCTCTTTGGTCGTTGGCCTGCTGTCGCCGACGTCGGGCTCGATCACTGTCCTGGGTGCTGAACCCGCCGCCACTGGCCGGCAGATGGGCCGGATCGGTTTCGTCGCCCAAGACACACCCCTCTATTCGAACCTGAGCGTCGCCGATCATCTCCGGCTTGGAGCGCACCTGAACCCAGGCTGGGACAACGACCTCGCGCAAGGCCGGCTCGAACAGCTCGATCTCGACCTCGGCCAGCCGGCTGGGTCGCTCTCAGGCGGACAGAAGGCTCAGGTGGCTCTCACGCTGGCCACTGCCAAGCGCCCTGAACTGTTGATCCTCGACGAGCCGCTGGCGAGCTTGGACCCTCTCGCTCGGCGCGAGTTCCTCCAAGTTCTCATGGAGATCGTCGCAGAGAGCCAAGTCAGCGTGGTGCTCTCCTCCCATCTCGTCGCTGATCTCGAACGCGTCTGCGATTACCTGATCGTGCTGGTGTCCTCACGCGTGCAAGTAGACGGAGAGATTGAGAGGTTGCTGGCATCGCACCGCCGCTTGATTGGACCCCGTCGCGACCCGAGCACCCTGCCGAAGAATCAGCAGGTCATAGAAGCTAGTGAGACCGACCGCCAGAGCACGTTGCTGGTGCGCACCGAGGAGCCGATCCTAGACCCGGCTTGGACCGTCGAGCAGGTTGGCCTAGAAGACCTCGTGCTGGCCTACATGCGCCAAGCACCCTCAGCGAAACGAGTTCGCCTGGCCACCTTGGGTGTCCAGCCATGACTTGGCTGACCTGGCGCCAGTACCGAACCCAGATCCTGGTCGCATTGGGCGCTTTGGCAGCACTCGCAATCATCCTGGCGCTCACCGGTCCAAATCTTGCTCACCTCTACGACGTGGCCGTCACCACCTGCAAGGTGCACAACGACTGCTCGACGGCGAAGGCTGCGTTTCTCCAGAACGACACTGACCTTCAAACGGCTCTCGGTGTCCTTGTGATAGTGGTCCCCGGCATTGTCGGGGTCTTCTGGGGGGCACCGCTAATCGCCCGCGAGCTGGAGGCCGGCACCTACCGCCTGGCCTGGACTCAGAGTGTCACTCGCACTCGGTGGCTGGCCCTCAGAGCTGGTCTCATCGGCCTAGCCAGCATGGCCGTTGCCGGGCTGCTCAGCTTGATGGTGACTTGGTGGTCAGTGCCTTTCGACCGGGTCGCCATGAACCCCTTCGGATCGTTTGACGAACGCGACATCGTGCCAGTCGCGTACGCAGCGTTCGCCTTCGCTCTTGGGGCCACCATGGGGTTGCTCACCCGGCGCACCCTGCCGGCCATGGCTACCACGGCGGTTGCCTTCGCCGGCACCCGGCTGGCTGTGTTCTTGTGGGTACGACCGAATCTCAATGCCCCGCTCCATCTCACCGTGCCCGACACCCTGTTGTTGGGCAGAGTAAGCACGGGGACACTAGATCCTCGTGACTGGATAACCTCAACTCAGACCATCAACGCCGCTGGTCGAGTGATCGGTGAAAATGGAGTTGTAGGCAACGGACTGCAGGTTGGGTTCGGAATTACCCGTGGAGTCACCATCAGCGGAGTAGGGTCATGCCCTAACGTCGTGATCCCACCTCTAACCGGGCACTTACGTGGCCCTGGCCCCGCAGGACCGCTCCTCGCGCAGAGATGCTTGGACCACCTTGGGGTGCGCGATTTGCTCACGTACCAGCCGGCTGGCCGGTACTGGACGTTCCAGTGGTGCGAGTTGGCGATCTTTATCGTCCTCGCCTTGCTCTTAGTGGGGATATGCTTCTGGTGGGTTCGCCGTCGGCCAGCCTAGCCAACGGCAGGTTCAGCTTCACTCTCGGTTGGTTGGGCTCGCGAGTTCCTTAAGCCCTCGGGTGCCCGTGGCCGGGCTCTTTGCGGGTGCTTACGTGGCACGGCTTGGTCAGCCCCGCTCAGTTCGTTGTGGTTCGCATAGGGGCTTACCTGGCGCGTCTTGGCTGGCGTCATCATGACCTAGCCGGTGCGGCCAAGGTCTCTGCCATCACAGTGGCCGCCTCGCGACGCACTTCGGGGAACACGTGGGTATAGATGTCCATGGTGGTGCTGGTCTGGATGTGGCCGGAAATCTCCAGCACCACCCGGGGCGTTACTCCCTGGGCGGGCAAGGTCGATGCGCAGGCATGGCCGAGGTCATGAAAGTGCTGGCGGGGTAGCCCAGCGCGTTGCGGAACCTCTTGGAAGTGCTTGGCACCCACTTCCCATGCAGGAACTGCCCAAAGTATCCGCAGACGACGAGATCCCGGCGCTGCCACGCGGCTCCCGCGGCGAGCCGCTCCTCCAATTGGCGGGCTCGGTACGCCGCCGGCCCCGCCTGTTGCATGTCCAGGGAACGCCGGCTCCGGGCCGTCGTGGGCCCCACCAGCTGGAACTGGCCGTGAACCGGCTGGAGAGAATGCCGGCTCCAGAGGCGCGCACTGACCAACCATGTCGACGTCAGCCCAGCGCGAGCCCAGGTCCCGCCCTGCCGGAGCCCTGGGTCCAGAGTCACCGTGAAGAGCGCCTCCAAGCGGTCGCCCTTGACCGCCTCCCGCAGCTGGCGGGCCTGGTCCTGGCTCGGCGGCACCCGCTCTTCCTGCTGGGCCCGCGGCGGGCTCACGACCCGCGCGGCGTTGCGGCCTGCCTTGCCCCAGTTCACCGCCCTCGAGAGGGCTGCGGAGGATGGCGTGGAGGTCGCGGACCGACCTGACGGAGAGCCTCGAAGTGGTCATCCGGGACAGGAAGGCCTCGAGGTCCTGGGGCGAGAGCTCGGCGACCCGGATCCGTCCCCGTTAGGGAGCGATGTGCAGCCGGACGTTGTCCCCGGGCCGAGACGTAGGTCGAGGGTCTGACCGAGGGCTTGACCACGCCCCCCAGCCACTGGGACAGGAATTTCGCCACTGTGAGGCGCCCGGTCGGGGCAGGCAGCTCAAGGTCCCTCTCCCGGACCAGGCCGGCGAGCCGCGCTGCCGCCTCCTGATGGGTCGTGCCATAGACGATCCGGCGTCGCCCGGTTCTGAGCGTTAGAGAGGCCGCCCAGCACCCATCCTGGCGCGTATAAATCGAGCCTTCCCCATTCCCCCGCCTGGCCTCGGAGATCAATAGCAGAGCCTAACTAGTGTCCTGTACCGGAGATAA
>PLTL01000062.1 GCA_003164475.1 Candidatus Dormiibacterota bacterium
GCTGGCATGATGTTGTCGATCAGGCAGGTGGTTGGACTGGCCATCGCGGCTGGACCCATCTACCTTGGCCTTCGATTCCTGCCAGAGCCCGCCGGGATGGCCCTAGCCGTCACCTGCGGCATGGTCGCTCTCGGCATGTCGAGCGTGACCCGGGAGGGCATGTGGTTCGGCACCTGGCTCTTGGCCCGACGCATCAGCCCGTGGCTCCCGCAGAGCATCCGGGGCGGTGTCGTCTCCCGGGCTCGCGTGAAGCGCCGGGGCAACACGCTCCAGATCGCTGATGTCCGGACCGCCAAGGCGGTACCCAAGGAGATCGGTGGCCTCAGCACGCTCCCCCGGCTTCGGACCGTGCGGGACGGTCTGATCGAAACGGTCCCTGGCGGCTGGTACGCCGTCGTGGAGGTACAAGGGCCTTCCAGCGCGCTCAATGAGATGGCTTACGCACGTTGGACTGAGTCCTTTATGGCTTGGCTGGCACAGATCGACACGCCAGCCCAGGTCTTGGCCGTCCGCGATTACTGGGACGGTGATCTGGCTCAGCAGATGTTTGACGAGCGGGTCGTTAGTCACTCGGAACTTGCGAGAGAGGAACGGGCCCTGGTGGGGGAGGTGGCCGGTGAGAGCCTGCGCCTTCGCCACTTGGTGGTGTTCACGCCAGGACGAGGCACCAAGAAGGGGATGCCCGGTGGAGGGTTCCTGGGCCCCATCGGCACTCAGGCCCCGATCAGACGCAGCGATGCGGAGAGTGTCCTGGAGCTCGCGATGCGAGTCGGGATTCAGCGTCACCTCCAATGCGCCCCCGTTGAAGCTCTCCAGCTCCGGGCCCACTGCGAGAGGACGCTCCTCGCCGCCCAAGAGGGCGCCGCTGCGGATGGCGCAATCCGGCTGGGCGACCGTCATCTGGCGACCCTCGCCGTCACCAAGCTCCCACCCTCCATGTTCCCCGGGACCGCCATCAAGGCTCTCCTTCGGACCAACGCTCGAAGCACAGCATCGCTTCACTGGTTCCCCCTCGAGGGAGCTGAGGCTCGCAAGATCATCGACCAGCGGCGCCGGATGCACCGCGTCACCCAGCAGAAGCGACCGGGAGGCGACATTGAGCAGTCAGTCGCCGAGGAGAAGCTGACCACCTTCCTGGACTCGATCACCCGGCAAGAGGACTCGGTCTGCCGGATCGCCCTGACGGTCACGGTCGAAGGACCGGACCCGGCGACCGCGGAGGCCGCTCGGGACGCGATGCAGACGCATCTGGCCGAGGATGACATCAAGAGCGTCCCCGTGACGGTGCCGGGGTTCTGGCCAGTGGCCACGACCGCTCCCGGGGGGCTTGCGCTCCGCCGCGGGCTGATTCTTACCAGTCAGCGGGTCGCAAGCTGCTTGGTCCCGGTCCTAGGCACCCCAATGAGCGACTTGACCGCGCCCTACCTGGGTTTCAACGTCCAGACCGGCTGCCCGGTCTACCTCGATGTGTTCTCGCTCCCGAACCACAGTGCCGTCGTTTTCGGCACCACCGGAGGGGGGAAGTCTGTCACCACCAAGGCTATGATCGCCCGGCAGGTGCTCCGCGGCGTCACCGCCATCGTGGCGGATCCGGAGTCGGAGTATCGCCAGATCATCGAGGAGCTGGGCGGGCGCTACTACGAGCTGGGCGTCGACTCCTCCCTCAACCCGTTGAGTGCGGGCCTGCACGAGGAGTTGGTTGACGATGCGGCCGGGATCGTGCTGACCGCCCTTGGCGTCATGGTCGGTGAGACGGTCGGAATGAAGAATGGTTCCCCGATCCGGCAACTGCGAGATGCCGACCAGGGCTGGCTCCACGAAGTTCTATGCGAGTTCTTCACGGCGTGGCGCGCCGGCCCTCACCGGAACGAGGAACCGACGCTGACTTGGCTCTGCCGGTGGATCGAGGCCAAGAGCCTCAAGAGCCCTCTCATCGCCAACAGTGAAGCCATGCAGACCCACTACCGAGAAATCCTGCTGCGGCTCAAGCGGTACACCCAGGGCCGCTACGGACCCATCTTCGATCGCCCCAGTGCCTTCTCGATCGTGCAGGGGCAGGCAACTGGGCTGGGTCTGAAGTCGCTGGCGATGCAGGCAAAGGCTGAGCTGACGCCGGCCATCGTCATGTTGATCACCTCCATCTACGCCACCATCGGCAAGACCAACGGCCGCACCATCGTCATGATCGACGAGGCCCACCACCTCACCAATGGCGATGCGGACGCGGCTCGGGCCGTTGGGATGCTGGTGCGGAAGGCTCGCAAGTACCGCATCGGCATCTGGATGGCGAGCCAAATGCCCAAGGACTTCCTGGAGACGGAGCTCGGAGCCGAGCTGGCGGAGAACGCCCAGACGAAGGTGGTCCTGGGCCTGGAGAGGGCTGCGGGTGATCTGGCGCAAGCCAAGTTCAGCCTCAGCGACATGGAGATGAGCTTCATCTGCCCCGAGTTCGAGCGTGGCCGTGCCGTGGTCATCGCTGGTAAGGAGCGCGTCATCGTCCAGGTTGACCCTGGCGACTACATGATGCGGTTCATTCGCACCGGGGAGGCCTCGGCGGCATGAACTGGCTCAGCCTTCTGAAGGTCGCGGCGCGCGCCCAAACAGCACGCCGCTCTAGCGAAGACGGAGGGCTGTTGAAGCTCCTGCTACCAGCCCTTGGCGTGGCGGCCTTGATCCCCGTCGTAGCGATCGTCGTCATCGTTGTGCTGGTCGGTGGGGCCGTTGCGGTCGCGCTGACCCCCTTCACATTCTTCTTCGGGATGATGCCCCAGTCAGCGCCTGCAGGTCTGACCGGACCGCCAGCCATCTATTGGTCGGCCTACGTAGCTGCCCAGAGTGAGTACCACATTCCCATGGCGGGGCTGCTCGCGCTCAGCGACATGACATCCGGCTTTGACCCCACGTACTCCAGTCCTGACGGCAACGCCGGGATCATCGCAATGCCTCCATCCCTCTTCGCGACCACAGCGACGGCCCACGCAATTAACGCCAATCCATGCCTCCAGCAGGCGAACTCGACGAACAATGCCTGCACCTCGACGGTCCGGCAGGAGATGGATGACCCGACCGAGGAGATCCCGGTGGCGGCGGCTGCATTGGCTGACCTCAAGTTCACTGTGCCCAGCGGGAAGAACTACCTGCCGGGAGACGTGGACACCGCCATCAAGCCCTTTGTGTGCGGGCAAGCCGCGGTGTGCGATCTGAGCACGGAGACTGGCGACCTCCTTCAGGACATGTCTGAGATCTACCAGTGGCTCCAAACCCCTTCGACCACACCGACGTTCCGTTCCTCAGGCTCGTGGAACCAGGTTCAGGTCGGGACATTCCCGTTGCCCGCGAGCACTCTAGGCGATCCTTTCCCATGGGGCCAATGCACCTGGTGGGCCTACTACAACGATCGCGTGCCTGGAGTGTTCGGCAACGCCGACGAGTGGCCTGCCGAGGCGGCAAAGACTGGGGTCACGGTCATCCCGGCCTCCTACGGTCCCGCCCCTGGCGACGTCGTCGTTTTGGGGCCTGGAGGAGGGTATTCGCCGGTTGCTGGTCACGTTGCTGAGGTGGTCGCGGTCTACCGCAACGCCGCTGGCCAGATCGACGGGTACGAGGTGAGCCAAGCCAATGTCCCTACAGGCGCTGACCATGGCAGCTACGCCGACATCCTGTGGCCAGATCCGAACGTTATGGACTTTCTTCCCTCGACCGGGCAGTGGTTCTATCCGCTCGGCTCGTTCCAACAGACGGGAGTCTGAGATGCAGTTCGTGCTTCCCGGCCCAATGCCGAACCCCGCCGCCGCTGAGGACGTCATGTCCTCGCTTTGGGGGACTTCGCAGACCTTCGCCTCGCGGATTTCGCTGTGGATCGTCGGTTGGGGGGATGGGAAGGTCCACGTTGCGGTGGCGGCATCTGTCCCCAAGGCTGAGTCG
>PLTL01000193.1 GCA_003164475.1 Candidatus Dormiibacterota bacterium
TCAGCCTCCTCCTGTTCCTGGTCGGGCGCCGCCTGCTCCGAGGAGCCGGTCTCCTGCAGAGGATGGGGTACGCGCTCCATAGCCGCCGCGCGAAGCCCGAGCCGCCGCCCGAGCCGCCCGTCGACCTGGCCTCGACCACCGAGCGATTTGCCCTCGCCGCACGAGTCGGGGCGGTTGCGCTGATCTGGGGTTACGCGGGCGCCATCGTCCGCAACAACCAGGACCTCCGCTTCTGGCGCGACCTGGTGGCGATTGCCGCCGTGTACGTCGTGCTGCTGCTCCTCGCCTCCGCCGTGCTCTCGGCGCGCAGAGCAGGGCGCCCGCCATGGCTGAGCGGGGTGCGCGCCGTCAGCACCCTCAACGCCCTGGGCGCGGCTCTCACCGTGGTGGGGCTGCTGGCGGTCTCCGAACGCACCACCCTCACCACCCTCTCGGACAACGTCCAGCATTCGATGCACTGGCTTCCCCTCCCTCTCGGCCTCGTCCTCACGGCCCTGAGCTTTGGAGTGGTGGGCAGCGCCCTCTGGCGCGCCCGAGGCCTCGGCGAGGCCAGAGCGCGGATCATCGAGAGGCGAGCGCTCTTCCTGGTGGCGGTGCCGGTCGCCATCTTCCTCTCCACGGCCGTGCTCCCCGGCGGGGTCGGGGTACTTAACACGTTCGAGAGCGGTCAGGAGATTGCCACCCTGCGCCTGCTGCACCTTGGCGAGGTCCCGTACCGCGATTTCCTACCCTTCCACGGGCTCCTCGCCGACACCCTCTTCAGTGCCCTGGGCTACAAACTGCTCAGTCCCTCGTTCTGGGGGACCCTCGCCGGGATGGGGGTGGTCGTCACCCCCCTCACGTGGGTGGCCCTCTACCTCTTCGCATACCGGGTGGCGGGAAGCAGTTGGGCAGCGATGGTCACCGTGGTGCTGCTGATCTTCAACACGACGTTGGTGGCCCTCGACACACGGCTCATCATGTGGCCGCTGATCCTCCTGCTGCTGGCGGTCGCGCTGGATCGCAGATCTCGGTTCGCGTCATTCTGCACCGGGGCGGCGGCAGTGGCTTTCGCGGTGCTCGTGCCCGAGGCGACCTATGCCGTGCCGGCCTGCGGCCTAGCCATCCTCGTCCGGGATGCGTACCAGGCCGGCTGGCCCCGGGTCCGGGCGATGCGCGACTTCAGCCTCACCCTGTCGGCCATCCTCGGAGGCGCCGTCGTCCTCGCCGCCCTCTTCATCCTGCTGGCGGCGGAGCACGCGGTGGGCGGCTTCGTCGACTTCTACGTGACCCAGGTGCCGGGGCACGGCCTGGAAGGAGCTATCCCCATCTCCCTCAATCCCATGACCCAGCAGTTCGGATACTGGATCGTGGCTCCGGCGGCTGCTGTGCTGCTCGCCGTCGGCATCCTGGCGGTGAGAGTCCGACTTCGCCTTCCCCTGCGTACCAACGACTTCCTGATGATCGCGGCGGCCTCGTTCGCCGTCCTCTATTACGCGAACGAGTTCCTGGGGCGGGCCGACCCTCCCCACGCCGAGGTCGCCTACGGGGGTGCCATTCCGGTTCTGATGCTGTGCGCCTGGGACGTGGTCTCCTGGCTGAACGTCTGGCTCCGGGCCCGACTGAGGGGCAGCGACGCGGGTCGCCTCCGCTGGTCGGTGTTCTACGTCGCCGCGGCGATAGCGGGCATCACCGCCACCACCTCCGTGCCCACCCTGGTCGCCGCGTCACCTGCGGACTTCCGGGCCACCGCCACGACCGAGCCCTGGCTCTCCAGTTTGGGATACGTCGCCGGCAGCCAGCAGCAGACTGCCGACGACGTCGGCCCCTTCCTTTCGACCTTCCTCAAGCCCGGCCAGGAGATCTACGACTTCAGCAACCAGCCCGGTCTCTACTTCTACATCCTCGACTACCGCCCCGCCACCCGGCACTTCTTCACGGGCACCGACCTCGACCTGGGCAGCCAGAACGAGACGGTCGCCGACCTGGAGAGCAACCGCCCGGAGTTCGTCATCATGTACGGGAGCGGTGACGGCGCTCTGCCGGCATGGGACGGCATCTCCAACGCCGTCCGCGATTACGCGATCTCCCAGTACCTGCTCGACCACTACAAGCCGTTTGCCGACGTGGACGGCCAGGTCATCTACGTCCGCGACGACTCCACCGCCACCGTTCCCCCGTCGCTCTCGTCCGCGCTCGGCTCACAGCTCAGCGTGACCGACCTCCCGTTCCAGTACCCCGACTGCGGCTGGGGCTATGCCCCCGAGTACCTGGACGTCCCATCGCCGGCCGCGCAGACCGGGGTCGTCGTGGGGGGGTCGACCGCCCCCGCAGTGGATTGGGCGCTGACCGAGCCGTCGGGCGCGACCTGGTCGGACTTCCATTGGATCCAGCTCACCGTCGCCTCCGGCTCGCCGGGGGCCTCCTTCACCCTGGCCGACCAGGAGGTGGCAGGCGAGAACCACGACATCACCTTCCAGTCCCTCCCTGGGGGTCAGACCTATCGGTTCCCGATCGATGCCTGCCCCCAGTGGCACGGCTACAGCCTGCCCACGCTCGGCCTGAGCCTCAGCGGCTCGGTGGCGGTCACGGTGACCCAGATCAAGCTGCTTCCGTGACCGCGACGGACCGTCGCAAGCCGCCGTATCGCCCCTGCGAGCAGGGCGCACACACGTGCGCCATACCGAACATCGGTTC